>JAKOSN010000220.1 GCA_029777335.1 Planctomycetota bacterium | reverse complement strand
GGATGGCGAAGTAATCGGCCATGAAGTCGGCGTAGTAACTGCTGGTGGCGATAAAGCCGTCGATCGCCTGGCAGTGTTCCTGAATCAGTCGGAGCGCTTCACGGCGAAAGCGGTCCGGGAGCGCTTCAAGGAAGATATCGTCGCCCTGAAGGGAGCAGAGGATCGGTACGCCCACCTGCTGGCGAAGCGTGGGGACCATCCCCGCCAGGAGGGCATTGGTCAAGTTGAGGATCTCCGGGCGGACCTCGGTGGCGAGCCAGCGAGCGAGTTTGTCGCTCTCTTTTTTTTGATGGCCCTGTTCGCCGCGGAGCATGGAGAGGGTCAAATCGCCCAGCTCTTCGGCCTGGGTGTTGACAGCGAAGCGCGCCACCCAGCGCAGCAGGCGAGGCCAGTCGAGAAGCCGATCCAGAAACCAGGGGGTGCGGCGGAACAGGCCGAGTTTCTGTTGCAGGTAGACATTGATCCCGCCAAAGAAGACACGGGGCTGGCTGACGTCTTCCTCGTCGGTGCGAATGGGGGTGTAAGTCGGGACCAGGAGAGCGTCGTGACCGAGGCGGCTGAGGCTGGCGACCAGGGTGTTGTCGCGCATGCACGACCCACAGTACATTCCCGCGGCGCCCGCAGTGATGTAAGCCAGGCGTAAGGAGCGACTGGAAACGCTCACGGAGACACCCTTTCTCATTCGACGCCGCGATACCCGAGGAGCCCTTCTCCCTGTGCCAGTATAGGGGTGAAGCGAACGCACGAGCAACCCATCACGTCCCGCCTTTCCCTCGGCTACTAACCTATTTTTGTGTACAGTACAGAGGTAAAATGCATTGCTGAACAGAAGGAGAAGGTTTCGGAGCACAACGATGCATGCGATCACGAAAAGCAGGTGGCGCCGTCCTTCCTTGAAGGGGAATTCTTTTCGCACGGTATTGCCTGGCCCGGACCGTCGCCGTTTACCCAAGCGCTACGGTTACCAGGTCATCTTCTGCACAGGTGAGCCGGGCGCGCCAGGGTGTGCTGCCATCTGGGAAGTGCGCGGGGGGCGGACCCCGTATCAGGTCGCGCTGGAACGGACCGAAGAGGGGAGATGGCGCTGGCATTGCACCTGCGCGGACGCAATCTACCGGGCGGAGAACGAGGGACGGGTGTGCAAACACGTGCGTGGGCTGCGGGGACTGGGTCGGCCACACCAGGAAAAGGGTGGCTCCGGTGAGGCGGCCTTCCCCAACGCCGGCGGAGCAGCGCCGTGCAAGGCGGGTGCAGGTTCTCCGGTTCAGCCAGACTAACGTTCGCCAACCCCGCACGGTTCTCGTTGTTTACCGCGTCGTCGGTGGGTTTCCTCCGTCCCTCACTCTTCGCTGGCTTCACTTTTTGCTCGCCTTAATCGCTTCTGGGTTAGGGACTTCCGATCAAGAGTCCTGCGCTCCGGTGCCGATACAAAGTCCTGCCTTCTCGGCGTGAAGCTGTGGCCGGGACAGAGAGGACCCGGGCACACATTCCCACCCTCTCACCGATGGCCGAGAAGCTCAATCCGCACCCAATCACCCCGCGGGAGCCGGAGGAAGCGACCCCATGACGACAGAGGACGTGATGGTCACGAGTTCCGAGGCGGACATATTGCGGCAACAGCTTCTTCAGGCCCAGAGGTTGTCGAGCGTCGGAGCCCTGGCCTCCAGCGTCGCCCATGAGTTTAACAATATCCTGACGACGCTGATCAACTACGCCAAGCTGGGCTTGCGAACGACCAGCAGCGACACCGAACGGGTGCAAGCGCTGGAGAAGATACTCAAGGGAAGCCAGCGGGCGGCTGTGATCATCAACAGCATGCTTGGGTTTGCGCGCAATACCTCGACGCAGCGCGTGCGCACCGACATCGTTGCGCTGGTGGAAGAGGTGTTGTTGCTCACTGACAAGGATCTGAGCAAGCATCGCATCCAGCTCGACAAGCGCTTTCATGGGAGGCCCTTTGCCACCATTGTGTCGGCTCAGATTGAGCAGGTTCTGCTCAATCTGATTCTGAATGCACGCCAGGCCATGCCGCGGGGGGGACACCTGCGCCTGGAAGTGCGCGAGAATCCCCGCGCTGGGATGGTGGAGATCAAGGTCGCGGACTCGGGGTGTGGCATCGCACCCGATCGTTTGCGCCTGATTTTCGAGCCATTCTACACCACCAAGGAACCCGACGAGGAGGGGCATGGCGGGACGGGGCTGGGGTTGAGTGTGTGCCGCCAGATCATCGAACAGCATCACGGGCGTATCCGAGTGGAGAGCCTGGTCGGCAAGGGTTCTACCTTCACGGTAAAGTTGCCGATCGATTGGAAGAGTGTGGGCTGACGGGGAGCAATCCGCGAACAGAACGGAAGACGGCAGAGGGGAGGGTGAGGGCGAGGAGGAATCCTTCGCTCCAGACACCTCGTCTGCCGTCTTCCGCTGTTCTCTAGGTGAGGATGCGTGTCACGGTCCCGGAGCCAACCGTTCGGCCGCCCTCGCGGATGGCGAAACGCAGCCCCTCATCCATGGCGATGGGATGGCTGGTGGGCAACTCCACTTCCAGCTTGGCGATTGCATCGCCCGGCAGACACATCTCCATCGCGCTGGGGAGCGTGATGGTTCCCGTGACATCCGTGGTACGGAAGTAGAACTGCGGACGATAGCCGGAGAAGATGGGCGTGTGCCGTCCTCCCTCGTCCTTGCTCAGCACATAGACGCTTGCCTCGAAGCGCGTGTGCGGGGTGATCGACGTGGGGCGGGCAAGCACCTGGCCTCGCTGGATCTCGTCGCGCTTGACGCCGCGAAGCAGCACGCCCACGTTGTCGCCCGCCAAGCCCTCCTCAAGCGGTCTTTGGAACATCTCCACGCTGATCGCAACCGTTTTGCGGGGCAACTCGGTCAGCCCCACGATCTCGACCTCGTCCCCGGAACGAATGCGCCCGCGGTCGATTTTTCCGGTCGCCACGGTGCCGCGCCCCTCGATGTGGAAAACATCCTCGATGCTCATCAGGAACGGGCGATCGAGGGCGCGCTCGGGGATCGGAATGTACTGGTCCAGCGCGTCCATCAGCTGATCGATGCACTGCGCCGAGCGGTCATCTTGCCCCAGCGTGTCCATGACAGGCAAAGCACTGCCACGAATGATGGGAACCTCAGCGCCCGGGAACTCGTACTTCGTCAGCAGTTCGCGCACTTCCAGTTCAACCAGTTCGAGCAATTCGACATCCTCCACCCGGTCGACCTTGTTGAGGAAGACGACCAGCCGAGGGACACCGACCTGACGGGCGAGCAGGATGTGCTCGCGGGTTTGCGGCATCGGGCCATCGTTGGCAGCAACCACCAGGATGGCACCGTCCATCTGAGCCGCCCCGGTGATCATGTTCTTGATAAAGTCCGCATGACCGGGGCAGTCGATGTGGGCATAGTGCCGTTGGGCCGTCTCGTACTCGATGTGCGAGGCGGTGATCGTCAGGATCTTGTCCTTGCTGCGCACGGTGCCGCCGCGCGCGATGTCCTCGTAACCGCGTCGTTTGCCGCCAAAGCGATGAGCCTGGCGCGCACTGATGGCGGCGCTGAGGGTGGTCTTGCCATGGTCGATGTGACCGATGGTGCCGACGTTGACATGAGGTTTGGTCCGCGTGAAGAGATCTTTGGCCATCGTGGGCCGACGCGAAAAGCGTCCTCCCTGGGAGGTGGAGACCGGCCGTGGGACCGAGTCCATTCCCGGCCACGACCGATCCGAATACTGCGCAGAAGGACACAGGGGCGTTACCTCAGGTTCAAGTGGCACGATCGGGCGACAGGGATGCACATGCGGTGGCACTCCTCGGAAGCTCGGAGGTCGTCGAGGATGATGCGAGTGCTGGGGAGTCAGACGTGCCCGGGCAATCCAGGCGCGGGGGCGGTTTGCCTGCCCAGCCGACGACAGCTCAGATCCAGGTGTGGAGAAGCTGGATAAGGAGCACGAGAAAGACGTTGGCGACCAGAACGAAGAAGATCGACAGGACGACTCCCTGGGTGGCAGCGCGCCCGACGCCCTCGGTGCCGCCGGTGGCTTGCAGACCCTGGTAACAGCCGGTCACGCCGATGAGGTAGCCGAACACCATCGTCTTGAGAAGGGCGGGGATCACATCACGCAATTTGAGCAGACGAAGACATTCGTTCTGATACTGAGTCCACGACATGCTCCCTCCCACCAGCTCGGCGAGAAAGCCAGACCCAAGGGCGGCGTAGGTGATGAAGATCGTCAAGAGCGGGAGCGCAAGGATACAGGCGAGCACGCGGGGAACAACGAGTTCGCGCAGGGGAGAGAGTCCCAGCATTTCCAGCGCGTCGATTTGCTCGGTGATGCGCATGGAGCCCAACTCTGCCCCGAGACTGGCTCCCGACCGTCCCGCAACGATCAGCCCCGCGACAATGGGTGCCAGTTCAACAACCACCGCCAGCGCCAGCGCCTGAGGGAGGACCTCGACCGCGCGCGGTCCGCCGACCGCCTTGAGTGGTTCGCGCAGATGCATCCAGATCACCGCTCCCAGGGCCACGCCTCCGACCAGACCGAGCGGAAGCGCGCCCAGGAGCACGTGAAAGAGCTGGATGCTGCATTCGCGCAGACGACCCGCCGCGCGCGGCAAGCCCTGGGTAACGCGAAAGGCAAAGTGCGCCAGGCGCCCCAGATTCTCCAGCCAGTCGAAAAGAGACATGTGCGATCGGAAAGATAGGGTTCAGGTGCGTGCAGCCCAGGTCCAGTGGCGGTCGCTCGTCTGTTGAACAGAATCCGGAGTGAAGCCGTGTTCCTGAACGAGCTGGCGCACCTCGGCCAGGGTAAGTGCAGCGTGGAGCGAAGCGGCAAACATCGAACGCTGATGCGGGTTGGCATCCCCGGCATAGGTTTGCACCAGCTGGTCCAGGGTGGCCGTATCGCTCGGGCGCAACAGATCCCGAACAAAGAGCGCTCCGCCTCGCGCCGTCAGGCGAACCATCTCGGCAATCACCTGTTCGGGCGCCGGGATATGGTGAACGATACTGTTCGAGATGACTGCATCGAAGGAGTGATCGTCGAATGGAATTCGCTTGGCATCAAGGCGTTGTAGATAGATGCGTGATTCCAGTCCGGCACGACGAACGTTTTCGCGCCCCAGGGCCAGCATGTGTTCAGCCAGGTCGATGGCAGTGATGTGCACCGATTCGGACTGGTGAGCCAACTCAATGGGGATCTGGGCGGTGCCAGTGCCCACGTCGAGCACACGCCCCTTGCCGGGCCAGAAGGCGAGCAGATCGGCGACGAAGACGCGATTGACCGTGAGGTGGTCCATCGCGTCGTAGTCGCGTGCTTCGTCCGGGGTGTCCATCACCTCGGGTTCAAGGATGCGTGGGAGCATGGGGATGCTGGTTGCAGCAAGGGCCAGAGGGACGTTTGGGTGAATGCGTGCTCAGATCGGTTGGAGAAGCGCGGCATGAGTGACAGCCGCCTCTCCCTGCTGACGGCGCCGTTGCTCCTCGCGGAAAACGGCCAGGAGATCGGCCCGGAGTTCCGGATCATTGGCGCCCCGGAGATCCCACTCGCGGATGACTGCGGAGGTGGCGGGGTTGAGGCCAGCGACTCGATTCAACCAGCTGATACCCGCATCCTGGGTGAGAAAGGAGGTGGCGGGGTGATGCCAGGCGATGTGAGTCGCCAGGCAACCCATGGGAACCGCACGGGCAAAACAACCATGAATGAGCAACGGACTGCCCTGCTCAAGGAGTTCGATCAAACGAGCGAGCCCCTGCTCGGTCATGTTGGGGAGCCAGGATGTATGCAATTCCGACCGGCATTCCTGAGTCAGCATGTGCGCACTCCTAGGGAAAGAACTCGGCGGGATGGCCATATCCTCACCGCTCTCCTCGAACGGCCAGGCGGATTGGCAAGAGGTATTATACGCTGGCGCGCCGGTCGACCCCATCAGGAAGCCGGAGGACAGAGACGGACAGCCCAGGGCTCGCCAGGGAGAGGAAATCTCAACTGTAAATCCGGTGGATAGTTACGGCCTTGATAAGCGGAACGGGAAAAAACAGAGAAAAACGACGAGGGGAAGAAAAAACCCCATCGTTCGCCAACGCGAAGCGATGGGGCCGGAACAGAGAAGAGGCCGAAGCTGATGGGGGAGATTACCCGGGGTGCCCCAGACTGTCAAGTCCGATTGTCAATTATCTGAACATTTCCACCGGAAGCGAAGTGGTCCTCGCATTCAGGAGGAAAATCGTTGCCAACCCACCACGAGGTAATTAGGCTCACCCTCCAGAGCCCTTCCTCCATCTCCGGGGCATCGGGGTAGGAGCAACTCACTGAGGTAGTCATTTCGAGGGGCTGAGCGCGACGTAGCAGCAGTATCAACTTCGAGGGCAAGCATGGCCTACATCGACATCAGCGAGGAGTTCTGCGGGGATCCGGAAGGATTCATGGCGAACAACGTTGTGATGCAGTGGATTCAACACGAGAAAGCGGAGGTCATCAAGGTTGGCGTGAAGTACATCGAGAACGCAGTGGTCCAGAACAAGCCCGATGGGAAAGCTTGCTTTTTCTACCTCAAGCCGGAGCCGCCCTGTTTGGCGGTGTACTGGTGTCCCTATGCGCAAAACACCCTCAAGAGTGCCATGCTTGGCAACGAAGCGCTCTTTGCTTTGACCGCGGCGGTCACCGGCTGCAGCGTGGGCCTGGGCAGCGGCAAGAACGGCAATCAGATGATGTGCCACGTTAACTCTGCCCAGGTGGGAGTTGACTGGAAGTCCGTGTCCGAACAGGAAGCGCGAGCACGCCAGGCGCAGAGCCAGGATGCCCAGTTACGCTACAAGTTGGGCCAGGATCTGAACCTCGCCAGTCCAACGATGTATCGTTCCAACGAACTGGACACGATGGTCACCTTCTACGCAGTCCACGGGCTGAACCTCTCCTGGCAACTCTGCGGTCTGAGTTATCGTAAGACTGGCGGCAATCAGTACTTCCACGGCGGAGTCCTCCGTTATTGACCAGATTGTCGCGTCCCTTCGGTTCCCGGTCTCCTTGAGCAGGGGAGCGGGCGACTCCCTTGTGCAAACTCTGGCGTGGGACGGGGTTGGCGAATAGCTTGAAGGGGAAGGTGTTTGCCTCCACGCCGCGCCGCGGTTGCTCCTGGGATACCATCCATGAAGTTTCGCACGCTTGGTCAAACGGGCTTGAATCTCTCCTGGTTGAGCTTCGGCGCCTCGTCGCTGGGGCAGGAGTTCCGGTCTGTCGATCTCAATGAAGCCATCCGGTCAGTGCATGTCGCTCTTGATCTGGGGATGAACTTTATCGACACCTCGCCCTATTACGGTCGCGGGCTGAGTGAATGTCTGCTGGGAGTTGCGCTGCGCACGATTCCACGCGATCGCTATTACCTGGGCACGAAACTGGGTCGCTATGCACCGGCCCACTTTGATTTCTCGGCGCGGCGAGTGGTGGAGAGCGTGGAGGTGAGTTTACAGCGGATGGGGGTGGACCATCTCGATATCGTGCTCTGTCACGATATCGAGTTTGTGGAGATGGCGCAGATCGTCGAGGAGACGCTTCCCGCGCTGCGCCGAATTCAGCAACAGGGGAAGGTCCGTTATGTTGGGATCAGCGGGTATCCGATGAAGATTTACCGCTATGTCCTCGAGCGAACGGACCTCGATGTGATCCTTTCGTACAACCATTACACCCTGCAGAACACCATGCTGGCGGATCTGGTGCCGTATCTGCAGCAGAAGAAGGTCGGCATCATGAACGCTGCTCCGTTTGCGGCGCGCTTGCTGACCAACTCAACGTTGCCGCCCTGGCACAAGGCGACGCCGGAGGTGCGCCAGCTTTGTCAGCGTGCGGCGCAGCATTGTGCCGCCCAGGGGGTGGATATCGCTCAACTGGCGCTTCAGTATTCCCTGGCGCATCCCGACATGGCAACGTGCATTGTGGGGTCGGCCAACCCGGAGAATGTGCGCAAATGGGTTGAATGGGCCGAGATGCCGATCGATGAAAAGCTCCTCGCCGAGGTGCGGGCCCTCCTGCAACCGATCCACAACTGGTTCCACATTGAAGGCCGACCCGAAAACAACGATCCCACCTGAGCCAGCGAATGCCGAGGATTGCACGAGCGCGCGCGGCTGGCTACCACCA
Source organism: Planctomycetota bacterium (assembly GCA_029777335.1). Lineage (GTDB taxonomy): Bacteria > Planctomycetota > Planctomycetia > Gemmatales > Gemmataceae > JAKOSN01. The sequence goes on along the minus strand of JAKOSN010000220.1, from coordinate 25,131 downwards.
CAGGGGACCTCAACATACAATCGTCCCGGGGCAGGAACAAGCGCCCCCGTGACACAGGGCATGGAATCGCCCTCTCCCTGGATTCTTGCCGCGGTGGAGAACGAGAGCGATGAAAGCCCTGTCCCTGGAGGCGCCCAAGCACTGGAAGCGCATCGACGTTCCGGGACCGGATCGACCCGGCCCCGGCGAGGCACTGGTGCGCGTACACAATGTCGGTATCTGTGGGACCGATATTAGCGGCTATCTGGGCAAGATGCCGTTTTTCAGTTATCCGCGCATTCCGGGCCATGAACTGGGGGTCGAGGTCCTCGATGTCGCTCCCGATGTCGCCACTGTGAAGCCGGGAGATCATTGCTCGGTCGAGCCGTACATCAACTGCCAGAAGTGCTACGCCTGTGTCCGCGGGCATACCAACTGCTGCGAAAAACATCAGACGCTGGGGGTGCATTGCGATGGCGGGTTGCGTCCGCGCTTTCTGGTGCCCGCGCGCAAACTGCACATCTCACGCAAACTATCCTTTGAACAACTCGCCCTCGTGGAAACCCTCGCCATCGGCTGCCATGCCACCTACCGCGCGGCGCTGCGTCCGGAGGAAGCCTGCCTGATCATTGGCGCGGGGCCCATCGGGCTGGCCACCCTGGAGTTTGTCAAACTCACCGGCGCAAAGGTGATCGTTCTCGATGTCAACGAGGGACGGCTGGCTTTTTGTCGCCGTGTCATGGGGGTGTCACACACCATCAAGTTGAGCGAGACGGTTGAGAACGATCTGCGGGCGGTCACCGACGGGCATCTGCCGGATGTGGTTATCGATGCCACGGGCAACAGCACCTCGATGTCGAATGCCTTCGGGTTAATCGCGCATGGCGGACGGCTGGTGTTTGTCGGAATCACCACCGACGAGGTGCGGTTTCGCCATCCAGTGTTTCATCGGCCGGAGGGAACCTTGCTCTGCTCGCGCAATGCTCTCTCGGCGGACTTTGCGCGCATCATTGCGCTGATCGAGGATGGCACGATCGATACCCGGCCGTGGATTACTCATCGCACTGGGTTCGAGGAGTTGATCGACGTCTTTCCTTCTTACACGCAGCCGGAAACCGGGGTAATCAAGGCAGTCGTCGCCGTCGGTGACTGAGGAAGGCGAAATCATGGCAGCTTTTCCCGAGACAATCCTGCAGTTTGGCGCTGGCCGGTTTCTGCGTGGCTTCGTTGATCGCTTTGTCCAGCATGCGAACGACGCCGGGCAGAATGTGGGGCAGGTGGTGATTGTGCAATCGACCGCTGGGCAGCGGGCGGATCTGCTCAACGAACAGCCCGACGGCTACCATGTGCTGGTTCGCGGGATCGAGAATGGACAGCTCGTGGAGCGAACCGAGAAGGTGCGCAGCGTGCGCCGTAGCCTGCTCGCGCAGGGGCAATGGGGCGAGGTGAAGGCGCTGGCGCGTTCGCCGGAGTTACGCTATTTTGTGAGCAATGCCACCGAATCGGGGTATGCGCTCGAGGCCGGGGATCGTGCGGATTCGGCTCCCCCGCGTTCGATGCCGGGAAAATTGACGAGTGTCCTCTGGGAGCGTTTTCAGGCGGGGGCGCCTCCGCTGGTGCTGCTTCCCTGTGAATTGATCGAGCGTAATGCCGATCGGCTGCAGGAACTGGTGCTGGAGCAGGCCCGCCGCTGGGGTTGTCCCGAGGCGTTTGCGGGGTGGCTGAAGGATCGATGTGTCTGGTACAACAGTCTGGTGGATTGCATTATCACCAGCCCGCCGGCAGATCATCCGTTGGCGGCGACTGACAGGTTGCTGATCTGTGCGGAACCTTATGCCCTGTGGGCGCTGGAAAGGCCAGCGCGACCAGCGGCGTTGTTCACCGATCCCGCCATGCAGGTGGTCGATGATTTAACCCCATTTTTCCTCCGCAAAGTGCGTATTCTGAATGGGGTACACACGGCGATGGTCTGCCAGTTTCGCAAGGCAGGATTCGAAACCGTGCAACAGATCCTGGCCGATCGCGAAGCCCATCGCTGGGTGCGCGGGCTGGTGTTCGAGGAGATCGTGCCAACGATTGCGGCGCGGGTCGACGGGGTGGCGGAGTTTGCCGACGAGGTGTTTGATCGCTTTCGCAACCCGTTTTTGGCGCACAAGCTCGCCGATATTGCCCTCAATCATGCCGACAAGGTGCGTGTTCGCCTGGAGCCGACGCGCGCGGAATACGAGAAATTTTTCGGCAAACCGCCTCGTCGCTTGACGGAGGCGCTGGCCAACGGAGCAACGTTGTGATCCGATCCTCGGTAACGATCAGCCTGGTGGCAGAGGCGCGGGGCGGACCGTTTGTGTTCTGGGATGATCTCCCCGCCGCGTGCAAGAAAGCCAGCGAACTCGGCTTCGATGCCATTGAGCTCTTTCCGCCCGGACCCGACGCGGTCGAGCCGAACGAACTGCGCCGATGGCTCGATGACAATGGCCTGGCCCTCGCGGCGGTTGGCACCGGGGCGGGGTGGGTGCGACGACGCTTGCATCTGTGTCTGCCCGATGCCGCCTCGCGGGCCGAAGCGCGCGATTACATTCGCTCGATCATCGATTTCGCCGGCCCGTTTGGCGCCCCGGCGATCATCGGTTCGATGCAGGGCCGCTGGGGGGATGAAGTCAACGGGACCACTGCCCTGCGCTATCTTGGCGAGGCCCTTGCCGAACTGGGGCCTTATGCCCAGCAGTACGGCGTTCCGCTGATCTTCGAGCCGATCAATCGCTACGAGACGAACCTGATCAACACGCTGCGCGCGGGTGTCAATCTCCTCACCCCGCTGGCAACCAGGAATGTCTTGCTGCTCGCCGACCTGTTTCACATGAACATCGAGGAAGTGGACATGCCGGCGGCTTTGCGGGATGCGGTGGGGTTCCTTGGGCATGTGCACTTTGTTGATTCCAACCGGCGGCCGGCGGGGCTGGGGCATCTCGATTATCCGCCCATTGTGGAGGCACTCCGCGCGATCGGCTACGACCGCTTTGTCTCCGCCGAGGCCTTGCCTTACCCCGACTCGGAAGCGGCGGCTCGGCAGACGATCGAATCGTTCCGCCGGTTTTTCCGGGCCGCCCATGCGTAAGAAGAGGTTGCCAGGATGCTCAAACATCGATTGCTTCACCCCGCCATCAACGAGATCCTCGCCCGGGCTGGGCACCATGCCCGGATCCTGATCGCCGACGGCAATTATCCCGCGTCCACCAAGAAGGGGCCGAACGCCGAGCTGGTCTGTCTGAATCTGATGCCAGGCGTGGTCACCTGTGCGCAAACGCTGGAGGCGATCCTGTCGGCGGTGCCCATCGACCGGGTCCACACCATGATGTACACCAAGGACGATCCGTATACGCTCGATGCGGATCCGCCGGTCTGGGAGGACTATCGCGCGATCCTGAAACGCGCTGGGTTGGACCTGGCTCTGGAGCCGATCGACAAGTGGGATTTCTACAAGGCGGTGGAAACCCCTGATCATATCCTGACGATTCAAACCGCCGATCAGCAACGGTTCGCCAACATCCTGCTTTCGATTGGGGTTCGCCTGGAGTAGGGCTACATGGTGCTTCTCGACGCGCATCAGCATTTCTGGCAGCTGAGTCAGCCGTTCGACTATCGCTGGCTGGATGCGCCGGCGAATGCTCCGATCCGGCGTGATTACCTGCCGACAGATCTCGAACCGCATTTGCGCGCGACCGGAGTGACGCATTCGATCTTTGTGCAAACCCAGCATAATCTCGACGAGAGTCGGTGGGCGCTCGACCTGGCCGATCGATACCCCTTTCTGGTGGGGGTGGTCGGCTGGGTGGACCTGGCCAACCCGGCGTGCGAGGAACAGGTCGAGGCGATGCGGAAATATCCGAAGTTCGTCGGGGTGCGCCATATCACCCAGGATGAACCGGACGACGATTTTATCGTGCGCCCCGATGTTCGGCGGGGGCTGCGCGTGCTGGAAAAACACGGGGTGCCATTCGATCTGCTCTTTTATGTGAAGCATCTGCGTCATGCCGCCACCCTGGCGCGGGAGTTTCCCGCCTTGCCGTTGGTGATCGACCACCTGGCAAAACCGCACATCAGGGCGAGGCAGATGGACGACTGGTTGCCCCATCTGAAAGCCGCGGCGGCATTTCCGAATGTTTATTGCAAGCTCTCGGGGTTGGTGACCGAGGCCGACTGGAAGCAGTGGAAAGTCGCGGATCTGAAACCCTATGTGCAGAGTGCTTTGGAGTTATTCGGTCCGGAACGTTGCATGTACGGTTCCGACTGGCCAGTGTGCGAACTGGCCGCATCGTATGAACAGGTTCATGGCGCGTTGGTCGAGGCGCTGGGTTCGCTGAGCGGAACCGAAACGGCCGCGATCTTCGGAGGCACGGCAACCCGATTCTATCGCCTGGCACTCCCTTGAAGGACAGGAGGCGGTCGGGGTTCCCTCGGTCCGAAATTCAAGCGGAACCAGCGTTTGAGAGGCCGACCCCCGCGTTGCGAGCTGTTCGCCTCGTCAACTCTGGCAGGTTGGCGCTTCAGGCTGCCGAAGGAGGGAGACAGGAGCGCGCCCCGATGCTTGACCGTCTGGACAGGCTCACGGGGACTCGTGATTGGCGACACGCGAAACTTCCGTTAGGCACGCAAGTTGCACTCATTTCTGATGTGTAGAGCTACTCCGAAGGAGTAGGGGAGCGTTGGGATTTCTGGGCCTGCGCTCGTCGTGGTAACTCATGCGAACGTGGGGGATCAGAGCATTGCAACGCCCGCGATGTCATGAGGAGATTCACCATGCATCCGCTCCATTTGAAAGAGTTGGAGGCCTTCTTCAACCACCATCAGCCGCCCTGCATCTCGGTCTATCTGCCCACCCATCGCTGCAGTCCCGACAACGCCCTGGACCCGATCTGCTACAAGAACCTGCTCCGCACGGTCGAGATGTCGCTGCAGCGCAAGTTCCCCGCGCGGGAGGTTCGCCCGTACATGGAACGGCTCCAGGCGATCGCGGCGGATGCGCCGTTCTGGATTCATCGCCTGGATGGCCTGGCGGTGCTCGCGTCGGCGGATCGGTTCGGCGTCTTTGAACTGCAGCAGCCGGTGAAGGAACTGGCCGTGGTGGCAGATAGTTTCCACCTCAAACCGCTGTTGCGCTATCTGCAATCGGCGGATCGCTACCAGGTGCTCTGTCTCGATCGACAACGGGCTCGCCTGTTTGAAGGCAATCGGTATGTCCTGGACGAGGTCGATCTGAGCGGGCTTCCGGTCACCCGGGACGAGGCTCTGGGGAAGGAAACCGCCCAGCGCTTTGTCACCTTCACCACCTATGGCAAGGGCGGGCAGCAGACGGCGATGTTCCACGGCCAGGGAGGCCACAAGGATGAGGTGAAGAGCGAGAACGAACGGTTCTTCCGGGTAGTGGATCGAGTGATTCTGGATCAGCACTCCCGGGCCGTCGGCGTACCGTTGGTGTTGGCGGCGTTGCCGGAACATCAGGGCCTCTTCCGCGAGGTGAGCGCGAACCCCAACCTGGTGCCCACGGGAATTCCGAAAAACCCCGAGGCGCTCTCGGTGGCTCAGTTGCGCGAGGAAGCCTGGACCGCAGTGGCGCCGCGCGTCGAGGAACGGATGAACAAGATGATCGAGGACTATCGGATCGCTCATTCACGCTGGATGGGTGAGGATTCGGTCGCCGAGGTGGCGAAGGCGGCCGTCGCCGGTCGGGTGGGTGGTTTGCTGCTCGAGGCAGATCGGATCCTGCCAGGCCGACTCGATCGCACCACGGGCGAATTCAAGCCGGCGGAACTGATTGATCCCGAGACCGACGACGTTCTCGATGATCTGGGCGAACTCGTTCTGCGCAGCCACGGCACCGTGCTGGTCGTGCCGAAAGAACGGATGCCGAGCACCACGGGGGTGGCGGCCATCTATCGCTACTGAGCGCCTTCCCCGCCGGCGGGTGGCATGCTCCGCGTGCTCCACGCCGGCGGGGATCCCTTCTTGGCAATCCGCTCTCCGGGCTGATACAACTACAGAAGTGCCACCAATTGTGTGCAGCGTCCCGGAGGGTCGACCCTTGCTTTACTACCTGTGCAGACGTTCCGCGCTGGTCGGGCTGTTCGCCGTGCTTTGCGCCGGCTGTGGACTGAACGACTACGAAAGCAAGATCGTCGAGGAACAACAGCGCGTCGAGCGGTTTGACAAGGAAAACAAGGAACTGGGAGCCCCGATCGACCTTCCGGAGCGCAAGGAGAAGGAAAAGGACAAGGAGAAGGAGAGCTGGCCGGTGGAGATTTTTCTGCGGTTGCCGAAGGGGCTTAGTCCCAAGCCGCAGGAGAATCTCTACAATGGGGCGTTTCATTATCAGCGGGATGGGAAGGGGGACTTTGCCAGTGCTTATGTTCTGATGACCCCCAAGGCCGGGCAGGCGGAGGAGGAAGCGCTGCGAGCCTTTGGCGCTCCGCAGAATGGGAGCGCGGGGAGTCTGGAAGTGATGCCTTTCAAGGGGCCGCCGGTGCAGCTGCGCTCCCATGTGTTCGACATTGGGACCTGGCGCTACCACCTGTACGTGGACCCCACCAAGCAGGTGGCGATCGTCTATCTCACCGAGACGACCAGTACCGCCAAGGGAGCGATCACCGAGGCGATCAAGACGAGCTTGCAAACCCTGGCGCTGGGGGGAGATGCCCTCCGGGCGAAGGGAGAATACCACAAGCGCGCCGGGCGGGGTGGGCGGCATTAGACCGCCCGCGACCGCCGTGTGGAGGCTTACTTGTTCGGATAGGGTTTTTGCCAGAAGTTCTCCCCGCTGAGGTTGTAGCCAGGCCGCGTTTCGATGGTGCAATCGCCCATCACCTTGACCTGGCACGACAGGCGCGATTCCTCTTCCTGGCCGATGACGGCGAGGGTGGTCAGCGGATGAAAGGTCATGGTGAACTTTTCCACCATTGTCTTGGGCGAGAGGTTCTCCATCCCCTTTTTGACCAGGACGCGACAGGTGCCGCACTGGCCCAACCCTCGACAATTGAGGTAACGAAAGATCCCGGAATAGAGTTCGATGCCGGCCTTTCGCGCTTCCTGGCGCAGATTGGCGCCTTCGGGTACCTCGATCTCGACCTTCTCGTTGACGAATGTTACCTTCGGCATGGAATCGCAACCTCTCGCGGGATGGAGCACACCTGTCCGAGCAGCCTCGACGGCGAGGCGGACGGGGAACATTGTAGGAAGGACAAGGGCGGAGGGCTATCTAACCTCCCGATCAGGAACCGCAACGGAGTCCGAGCTATTAACGCCAACGAGACGCCCACCATTCGTCTGGCTCATCTCAGTGACGTCCATGTGACCACGCGCGGCTGCCGCTGGCAACGCAGCGACTGGCTGAGTAAGCGGCTGGCGGCATGGATCAATCTGCGCTTTCTGGGCCGCGGCCATCGCTTTCGGGGAGCGACTGCCGTGCTCGCCGCCCTGATGAAGGAACTGCGGCAACAGCGACCCGACGCCATCGTCTTCAGCGGTGATGCGACCGCGCTTGGTTTCGAGGAAGAAATCAAGCATGCCGCGGAGTTGTTCGGGTTACACCTGGAGGATCGCCTCCCTGGAGTGGCCGTGCCCGGCAATCATGATTACTGTACCACCGTGGCGATCAATGGAGCCTTTGAACGGCACTTCGCCAGTTGGCAGAGTGGGGTGCGCCTCGACGAGGAGATCTATCCCTTTGCGCAGCGCGTGGGCGAATTGTGGTTGATTGCGGTCAACTCGGCGACGCCCAATCGCTGGGCCTGGGATGCCAGCGGCGGAGTGGGCGCCGAACAACTCGAACGGCTGCGGCGCTTGCTCAAACACCTCGACGGCGGGCCGCGCGTGCTGGTGACGCACTACCCGATTTGCCTGGCGAGCGGACACGCGGAACGGCGCACCCATGGGCTGCGCGATCTGCACGACGTGGTGCGTGTGGCGGCTGAAGGGGGGATTGGCCTCTGGCTGCACGGGCATCGGCATCAGCACTATCGGCACCGCCAGACCTCCTGGACGCCCTTTCCGGTGGTTTGTGCCGGTAGTTCGACCCAGCAAGGTATCTGGTCGTACAGCGAATACACCATCCGAAACCGCCATCTGCATGGCGTTCGGCGCATCTACGATCATGGGAGCAAACAGTTCCGCGTTGCAGAGACCTTTGACCTTACTCTCCTTTAGGGCAAGCCACCATGTTGCAAGTTGGGTTCGGCGTGGGCGACATCACCCCGGATGTTGGCATGGAGATGCCGGGCGGATTTTTCAAACGCAAGGGGACCGGCGTTCGAGACAAACTGCTCGCGGTGGCCTGTGTGATCCACGACGGTGCCAAAACCGTGGCCCTCGTTGGGATCGATACCCTTTTTATCACGCGCCCCACCGTCGACGCGGCTCGCCGGGCGATTACCCGCGCCACGAAGATTCCAGGGGAACACATCCTGATCGGCGCCAACCACACCCATTCCGGCGGACCGATCGCCACTTGTCTGGGCGCCGATGAGGATCCTGTGTACCTTGCTCGGGTGGAGAAGGGGATTGTCCAGGCTGTCAGCCAGGGGTGGAACACGCTCCACGCCGCCGAGATTGGCATCGGCACCGGGGAGGAGAAGGGGATCTCGTTCAATCGGCGCTTTCTGATGCGCGACGGTCGCGAGATCACTCATCCGGGGAAACCGGGCACTCCGCACCACAAGGAGATTGTCGCGGTCGCCGGGCCGATGGATCCCGACGTGGGAGTGCTCGCCGTACGCGCTCCGGGGAATCCCGACAAGGTGCTCGGTGTGGTCGTGTCTTTTGCCTGCCACAGCACGGTCGTGGGCGGGAGTGAGTTTTCCCCGGATTACGCCGCCTATTTGCGCAAGCATCTGCAGGCGCACTACGGAGCCGAGGTGCCGGTCTGTTTTTTGCTCGGACCGTGCGGCGATATCACCCAGGTGGACAATCTTTCGGTGGGGAAGCAATTTGGCCCGGAATACGCCAACCTGATGGGGCTCAAACTGGCCGGGGAGACGATCCGGGTCATCACGCGCATGGACTGGCTCAAGACCGCGCCGCTGGCCATCGCGCTCGAAACGCCGCTGCTCTCGATTCGCCCCGATCCCGACGCCGAGGCGGAACGCCCCGCCTTCGGCCTGGGGAGCGATGCTTCCAGGGAGCAAAAGATCGAGGCCGCCTACGCCAACGAGCGCAAGCTGGTGGCCGAGATGCGCAGGAAGTCGCCCCGCATCCCCTGTGAGGTGCAGGCCATTCGCATAGGTCCGCTGGGGATTGCGACCAACGGTGCCGAGTATTTTTGCGAGTACGGACTGCGCATCAAGAAAGCCTCCCCCTTCACGCCGACGTGGGTGGTGAGCCTGGCCAACGAATGGATCGGTTATGTCCCAACCGCTCAGGCGTTTGTGGGGGGAGGTTACGAGCCCCGGACCGCCCGCAGCAGCAAGATGAGCATCGAAACCGGGCAGCGCCTGCTGGAAGCGGCCCTCCGTGCCCTCACCCGGGTGGCCAAGGAAGATAAAAAAGAGGGTTAAAGGGGTATTCTTCTCTGCACGGAGGTAGGGAGTTTTGTGATGCGGCCCGACGACGACTCTGAGCCGGTCTTGCCGCTCGACGATCCCGGGGTGCGCGAACTGTTGCAGCGCGAAACCTGGGAAGTGGATGGCGCCGCGTTGCTGGAAGCGGGCTCCCTTCCTGAGAACCCGCCACTCCCGGAGCCGAGTGCGCCACGGGATCCGCCCTCTGCTCCGCCCCAGCCGATGCGCCCCGAGGAGGCTCCCCCGCCGCCGCTGGAACGCATTCTCGAAGCGATGCTCTTTCTGGGCGGAACTCCCTTGCAGGTCGAGCAGGCCTGCACGGTGGTGCGGGGGTTGACGGAGAGCGATTTCCACCACGCTGTCGAGCACCTGAATCGAACCTACCGCCAGCAGAATCGCCCGTATTCCATCCAGCGCCACGAAGGGGGCTATCAGCTGACGTTGCGCCCGCGCTTTGCTCCCCTGCACGAGAAACTCTATGGCACGGTACGCGAGGCTCGGCTGTCCTCGCCAGCGATCGAGGTGCTGGCCCTGGTCGCCTACCGTCAGCCCGCCACGCGCCAGGAGATCGACAGTTTGCGTGGCGGAGAGTCGGCCAGTCTGTTGCGGCAACTGGTGCGGCATGGCTTGATTGCCGTGCAGCGTTGCGACGAGGGGGAGAAGGAAGTCGCCTACGTCACCACGCAGCGGTTTCTGGAGTTATTTCATCTCAAGAGTCTGGATGAACTCCCCCAGACCCAGGATTTGCAACGCTTGTGAAAGGACGTTCATGGAGCACTTTGCCGATCGCCTTTGTGCTGCGGTGCGGAGCAAGGGCAATCCCCTGTGTGTGGGGTTGGATCCGCGCTGGGAGTCGTTGCCGGAGCCGATTCGGCAACGGCATGGTCTGGAGAGTCTGGACGCGGTTGCGGCAGCCTACGAGGAGTTCTGTTCGCGCGTGCTGGAGATCGTGGCACCGCTGGTCGCGGTGGTCAAACCGCAGAGTGCCTTTTTTGAAGCCTGTGGACCCGAAGGGATGGCGGTGTTGCAGCGGTTGCTCCGCCGCGCGCGTGAACTGGGGCTGCTCACGATTCTCGATGCCAAGCGAAACGATATCGCCTCGACCGGCCAGGCCTATGCCGATGCGGCCTTTGGCGGAACGCGCATCGCGACGAAAACCTTTCCCGTCTGGCAAGCCGATGCGCTGACCATCAACCCCTATCTGGGAGCGGATGCCATTGAGCCGTTTGTGCAAAGCGCTCGCCGCAGCGGGGGAGGCGTGTTTGTTCTCCTCAAAACAAGCAACCCCGGAGGTGCCGATTTTCAGGATCTGACGTTGGCTCCCGAGGCCGGGGAAAGGGCGCCGCACAAGCTCTATCACCGGGTGGGGGAGACGATCCGCTCGTGGGCGTTGCAAAACCTGGGGCTGTGCGACCTGGGCGATGTCGGCGCAGTGGTGGGGGCAACTTACCCAGAAGAGATGGTCTGGCTGAGGCAACAACTCCCAGAAGTGGTCTTTCTGGTCCCCGGATTTGGGGCCCAGGGGGGAAGTGCCGCCGATGCTGCGGCCGCCTTTCGTCCCGATGGTTTGGGGGCCATTGTCAACAGTTCACGAGGGATTCTCTTTCCCTATCCCCCGAGTGAAACCGACTGGGAAGCGAAGGTCGCAAACGCCACGCGCCAGGCGGCTGCTGCGCTCACCAGTGCCCTGGCGACTCGTTAATCTGCCGCTTCAAAGCAACTCAGGAGTGTTCAATATTGCTAACATTTGGTGAAGAGGGCAAGACCTTGATGCCGATCACTTGCCTGATCGGAGCTTCTCTGTTTTGCCTGTCTCCTCCGTAATGCGCGGAGTATGAGGGCACGCAGAGAGAAAATCTTGGAGGAATGGCACAGAATATGCAGGTTGTGATTTCGATTGGTTTCGATGCTATCCTTCTATAGCGTGGAACCGAGAGAGGCATTTCCGCTTTGAGCGGAGAGGGCAACGTGTCATGCGTCACACCGATTATCGCACCTTGATTGCACGAGGTCGCAAGGCGGGGTTGAGAACGACTGACATCTACAGCGCCTTGTCGGCCCGCCCGCCGGAAGCAATGGATCCTCAGGTTGGCCAGACCGACAGCAACGGCTTTGTGACCGATTATAGCCAGGATGGCCAGGTCATCTATCGGCCGATTCAGGAAGAACCGCGCTGAAAGTTTGTGTCCTGCTTCCTCTCCCGCCCAGAAGTTTCTGTCCCGAGGTCCGGATTGCGCGCCCTGAGGCAGGGGCCGGTCAAACATCGCGGCGCGAGAAATACCACATTCCCACGCCCGCAGCCAGACAGGACGCCAGCACAGCCCAGAGCAACACGCGCCCATGGCTGGCCAGGTCGTACGATCCGCGCAGTACCCAGGGAAGGCTGTGCAGCATGCGCTCCGGAGAGGCGAACCGGGGTGGTAATAACGAGAGCAGCGAACTGGCCCCGTAGAGACAGATCCAGAGAAACGCCACGCCAAGCAGGGAACTATTGCTGATTGCGCTGACGGCCACCCCCCACGAGACGACCGTCGCCAGCAGGGCTGCCACTGTCCCCAGGGCCACGGCCGCCCCATCGAGCGAGAGATCCTCGTGCAGCAGAAAGTAGCTGGCCGCCAGCCAGAGGCATCCCATGAGCAGAAAGCCTCCGAGCACGGCGGTCAGGCGCGCATGCCATTTGCCGAGGAAATACTGATACCGGCTGATTCCGCGACTGAGGATCGAATCCGCCATCGAGCCGCGTTCGGACGAGATGCAACTGACGGTCAAGACGATGATCAGGGTGATACTGCCGACGATGGTCCAGCGCAACAGGTCGCTTATCAGGTCGGAGGCGGGCTGGACGATTCCGGCCTCGCGATAGGCGCCGACCCGGTAGAGCAGATAGCCCAGAGCGGCGACCAGCGACATTAACACCCAGGTGCGGTAGACCCAGCTGCGCAGCGTCTGCATCAGATCGGCCTGAAACACAGCCCAGTAGGGCAGCCAGCGATGAATCCGCACTGGCGGGTTGGACGGGGATGCTTCCATGCTCCTCACCTCCTTTCACACCGCCGGATTCCTGGTCAAGCCGCATCGGCGTGATAGATGCGGGCGAACCCGCGTGATTCTTCCTTTTCGACCAGGTCGAGATAGGCCTGTTCGGTCTGCTGGCCCACGCTGCGCATGCACACCAACGTGACCTTGTTCTCCGCAATCTGCTGGCAGGCCGCCGCCAGCGCCGAGGCAATCACCGCCTCGTCGGTCAGATGCAGTTCCAGTCGGCGTTGCCGTAAGACGACCGATTTAAAATCTCCCATCCCCTTCAGCGCCTGGACCAACTTGGTGATTGCCTTCTGTTCGCCATCGAGGTCGAGTTCATAGTGATTGCGACGCATGCGGCCCTTGAGATCCTGGAGCGAACCGCAATAGATCAGCTGGCCCCGGCTGAGAACCGCCGCGTGATTGCACACCTCGTCGATGTCGCTCAGGTTGTGGCTGGACAGGATGAGGGTTTTCTCGCGGCTCAGGTTCTTGATCAGATCGAGCATGCTGCGTCGGGCCTCGGGATCGAGGCCGTGCGTCGGTTCGTCCCAGATGAGCAAGTCCGGCTCGTTGATCAGACTGGTGGCGACCGCGAGTCGCGCCGTCATCCCGTTGGAGAAGCCGACGATGTTCTGGCCGGCCTGGCTGAGCAAATCAACCGCGCGAATGAGCGAGGCGAGGCGGGGTTTGCGCACCTCGGAGGGGAGGCCGAAAAGGCGTGCCATGTAATCGAGATAGGTAATGGGCGTCATGCCACGCGGGAACTGTGGATTGGTTGGGATGTAGCCGATGCGCCGGCGCAGATCGGCGGAGTTGGCAGTCATGCGCTTGCCGAAGACCTTCACCCAGCCGGCGCTGGGACGGTGCAGCCCAATGATCAGCCGCAGCAGGGTGGTTTTGCCCGCACCATTGGCTCCCAGCAAACCAAGCACACAGCCGGGTTCCAGGCGTAAGGTGACATCGTTGAGCGCGATCTGCCGATTCTGGTAAATCTTGGTGAGTTTGTAGGTTTCGACGATGAGATCGCTGGAATGCTCGGCCACGAGGCTCCCTCCTCGAACCAGAAGCACGGACTACCGCGGCAGTAGTATAAGCGGGAAGGGAAGAAGTGAATAGAGCAACTGCCCAGCGGAGCGAAGGGGGACAGAGGTCCCCCTTCGACGGTGGCAACCTTAGTCGATGACGGCGAGGATGTCATCTTCGGTCATGATCAGGTATTCCTTGCCATCGATGGTGACCTCGTTTCCGCCGTACGGGCTGAAGAGGACACGGTCGCCTTCCTTGACCTGGAAGCTGGCGCGCTTGCCATTGTCGAGCTGTTTGCCTTCGCCCAGGCTAACCACCTTTCCCTGGCGGGGCTTTTCCTTGGCGGTATCGGGCAGCACAATGCCGCCGGCTGTCTTCTCTTCCGCTTCCAGACGCTTGACCACGATCTTGTCGTTCAAAGGAACCACATTCATGCGGGAAACTCCTTGGATGGAAACCTCGCTTCGTCGACGAACGGTTCTCCTAGTGGTGCTCGGAGCTGCCTCCGCCATAAAAGCGGATCAGAGCCCGGACCACGGTGTACAGTACCACCCCCTTGCTGATGGGTTTGTGGATAACGCTGTACGCCTGAGCCTGGCAGGCCTGTCGTAACAAACTATCGCTGGCATCGGCGGTGACCAGAATACAGGGAAGCATGGCGTTCAACTGGTGCAGGAGCCGTACCGTCTCCAGCCCGGTCAGGCGCGGCATGTGCATGTCCAGCAAGGCCACATGCACGGGGCGATCGCGCACAATATCCAGCGCTTCTTCCCCGGACGACGCCAGCACCGTCTCGTACCCTTCGGGCTCCATGATCTCGCGAAGGGCCTCACGGCAGCTGTTGTCGTCGTCGGTAATAAGGATCGAGAAGGGGCCTCGATCCTTGTTCGCGGTTGTTGTCGTATTCATGCCGCTCACCTTCGTCTGGCCGTGGATCGACACGCTGGCCGGCGGCACAGCAGCGGCGGGGTTGTGACTGTACCACCCTTCAACGGATTATCAGGAGCAAAGCTCATACCACAAGCCAGGTTCTTCCTCAGGATCGATCTAAAGTCTTATTCCAATACACCATCAGCGCATAAAAAAATCAAGGGGCTGGCCGGCCATCTGTCGTCTTCTGCCACTGCCGGCAGCGGTTCCTGCCAATGTGACAGCGAGGGTTGACTCACCGTGGCTCCCAGAGTTTGTCCGGGTTAAAGTCGTCGTCGTCCAGTTTCACTGGGTATTGCAGGCGGTCGTAGTGGTAGTATTCCACCTCTTGCCCGCGGTCGTCAACTGCCACAACCAGGAGGGGCAGTTTGCTGGTGGGGTCGAAGTACAACCAGCGCTTGCCGCCGCGAGGCAGGCACGTTTCCACATTGGGGGGAATAACGCGCTCGATCGCCGCCACGGGGGCGCTGAACTCTGGTCGTTTCTGACTGGGCAGATAGGTCAGGGTGCCCCGCTGCCGATCCCCTTTCTCCAGCGCCGTCAGCAGTCGCCCCAGTTCCTCCACCAGGTGACCGATGCCGGCATCGAGAATGCTGTGCCGACAGCCAGAGCGAACCAGGGGGGAATCGTGACCCAAACTGATGCGCTTCCCAGCTGGCATCAGGGGCATGTCTCCTGCTGCCAGGAGCGTGTGAATCTGATCGTTGCTCTGCCCCTTGACAAAGACCACCTCCCGCCCGCGCGCCTGAGCGCCAAGCCACTTGAAGTGAACGCTAAAGGGATCGCGCCGAAACTTTAACAGCATCACCTCTTCGGGTTGCAGCTTTCCCTTGATAAACTCGCGGCGCGTGAGGCGCACAATGTAGGAATCCATCCCTGCGGCCACCTCGGCGGCTCTCCGGTGCAGCGCACGCATCGCCTCCATTCCCTCCGGGGCTGCCGGGGGAGTGCTCGGCGGTGTCGGCGAGGGCGCCGGGGGAGTGGTCGGAGTGGTCGGAGAGGCTGAGGCGGGAGAAACGGTGTCCCGCGGGAGCGGATTGCTGGTTGGCGCAGCGAGGGTGGGAGCCTGCGGGGTGGAAGCAGGAGGCGAGGGCGGGGTGGATTGCGGGACAGGTGTCGGCTGAGCAGGGGGTGCGGGCGGCACAGGCATCGGCTCCGTGGGCAGAGGAGTCGTTCGGATGGGGGATGACAGAGGGGCCGCTGAGGCGCCCCGTGGGGTGATCGGATGCGCGGGGGGATCGGGGGTGAAGTCTGTCACCGGGGTCGGATCGGCCGGGATGGTGGTTCGCGTCGAGGGAGAAGCGGTTTTCGGGTCTTGCTGCGCCACCACACCCGTTTCACGCGGCGGGCGCCGATGCGGCAGGCCCAGACAGCCAACAAATGACAATCCGAGTGAGAAGCCCAGCACCAGGCGAAGGATCTGTTTGGTGGAGAGCATACGGCATCCTTTCCCTCGATCGGGGCACTTCCTGTGACCCATGATCGCCATCTTACCCCAGCGCTCTCCCAAAGGACAGACGAACCAGAAGGACTCCGCAGCGGGGATTCGTCAGGTCAACTCCTCGATGACCTTCCCGCCCGGAATTGCCACATTCAACGTCTGTGATTGCTCGCTGGTAATGCCCACCAGGTGATGGATGGTGGTGGCCAGATCGGCAGGGGTAACCGGGTGATCGTGCGGGCGGTCGCCCCGTGGATCACTGGCGCCGATGATCTGTCCGCCACGAACACCTCCTCCCGCGATCAGCGCACTGTAACAATGTTCCCAGTGATCGCGCCCGGCCTTGTCATTGATTTTCGGCGAGCGGCCAAACTCACCGACCGCCACCACCAGGGTTCGTTCCAGCAACCCGCGTTCTTCCAGATCGAGCAACAGCGTGGAGAGCGATTGATCCAGCCAGGGACCATGACGATCCTGCATTATCTGAAAGTTGCGATAGTGATGGTCCCAGCCGCCATCGCCGGAGTCCTCCTCGGCCTCGACGTGGTCGGACCAGTTAACCTGCACAAACGGCACTCCCTGTTCCAGCAGTCGTCGCGCCAGCAGACACGATTGCCCCACGCGCGTTTTGCCGTAGCGTTCGCGCGTCTTTTCGGTCTCCTGACTGAGATCGAAACTCGTGCGTGCTGCGGGGGCAGTGAGCAACGCAAAGGCCTGCGCGCGATAGGCATCGAGGGCGTCGTGCGCAGAGGCAGTCTCCACCGTGCGGTTCAACGCATCGAAGGAAGCGAGTAACTTGCTGCGTGTGCTGAGACGCTCCGGGGTAAGATCGGCGGGGAGTTGCAGGGCGGGAACCTTCGTTCCCTCTCCCGCCTCGTACACCAGGCGGAACGGATCATAAAGCGCGCCCAGCGGCCCTCCGCCCTCGCCGACGATCGCTTTTTTCCCCTGGTGGAGCTTATCGCCAATGACCAGAAAGGGCGGAAGCGCAGCGGGTTTCCCCCCGGGCTGTGTGAAGCCGCGCACCCGCGCCACCACCGAACCGATCGCAGGGCGGACCGAGCCGCTCTGACTTTTGCCTCCCAGATCGACCGCGCCGGCGGCGCTTCCAGTGAGCCCAATCGTCCCGGCCACCCCGTGATCATTCGAGCGCGTGTGCAGCGACCGGAGCACGGCCAGGCGGTCGCTCAGTTTGGCCAGTTTGGGAAAGAGTTCGCCGAAGCGCAGGCCAGGGGTGCGGGTCTGAATGGCAGCAAACGGGCCGCGATATTCCAGAGGCGCATTCGGCTTGGGATCCCAGGTATCGAGGTGAGCCGGTCCGCCCCACAGCCACAGAAGCAGGACAGAGCGAACGGCACCACGTTTGGGTTCCTGTGCCTGAGCCCGCAGAAGAGAGGCCCAGCTCAGACCAAGAACGCTGCTGGCGCCGGCCTGGACAAAAGCTCGGCGAGTCCACCCCTGACAGGTATGTTGGCGTTGATTCCCCAGCAACAGCATGCCGCTCTCCTCATTGGGCAAGGTCCAGGATGCCATCATACCACGCCAGGGATGCGGGAATCACGCGCGATCTTGAGATGAGCCACTCTCCCGATCAGTCGTCTTTTCCTCTCCTTTATGTCGTGTAATCGGCGTTCAGTTTCACATACTCGTAGGTGAGATCGCTGGTCCAGACCGTGGCGCGGGCGTTGCCCAGGGTAAAGCGCAGGCGCAACTGCACTTCGCGATTGTGCTTCAGATAGGCCGATGCCGTCGCGGCGTCGAACGGTTGCGGAGTGCCGTTATGATAAAGGAGCATGTCGCCCAGCCAGAGGGAAAGGTGTTCCTCCTCAAACTCCACCCCGGCGTAGCCCGCGGCCGAGACGATGCGGCCCCAGTTCGGATCGGCGCCAAAGATCGCTGTTTTCACCAGGGCGCTGTCGGCCACGGTGCGCGCTACACGGGCGGCCTCTTCCTCATCGCGCAGCCCTTCCACCTCGAGGGTGATCAGATGCGTCGCGCCCTCGGCATCGGCGGCAATGGCGCGCGCCAGTTCGGTGCAGGTCATCGTGACTGCCTGCTGAAACTGCGCCAGAGCGCCACCCTCCAGCGCTTTGCCCTGTCCATTGGCCAGAATCAGCAGGGTATCATTGGTGCTGGTGTGCCCCTCCACGCGCACGCAGTTGAAGGTTTGTGCCGTGGCGCGTTGCAAGGTGACGTGCAGATCCTCGGGACGGACCGCGGCATCGGTGCAGACAAAGGCGAGCATGGTCGCCATGTTCGGACCGATCATCGCCGCGCCCTTGGCAAAGCCCGTGAGAGTGATGTCGATCCCCTGGATGGTCAGTTTCTGCGTATGGACCTTGATGCGCGTATCGGTGGTGAGGATGGCATGCGCGGCATGATTCAACCCCTGAACGCTGGAGTCGAGCTGTTGCGCGGCCTGGGGGATGCCACGTTCGAGCACGGGCATCGGCAACAAACGGCCAATCACGCCGGTGGAGCAAACGAGCATCTGCTCGGGCGCGCAGCCGAGCGCGTGGGCGGCGACGGCAGTCATCTGACGGGCATCGGCAAGACCGCGCGCTCCGGTGCAGGCGTTGGCATTCCCCGAGCAAATGACCACCCCGCGCGCATCGGCACGAGGGAGGCGTTCCTGGCAGAGGCGCACCGGAGCCGCACGCACTCGGTTCTGCGTGAAGACGCCAGCGGCCGTCGCCGGAAGATCGCTCACGATCAGAGCCAGATCTCGGCGCCCTGGTTCAGTCGCGCGCAGCCCGGAGTGAATTCCCGCATAGCGAAAGTTGCGAGCCAGGTGCCAGTCCGTCATCGTCTGTCCCTCGGTGCTGGAGTGCGCCGTCAGCAGGGCCGCGCCGCGTTTTCGTTCTATCTCGCATCTGCGCTGGTGGCCACATCCCGCCCCGCAATCGCAGCCAGCTCTGTTTTTTCAGGGAAAACGTGATGAAGGAGCGCGGGGGATCGTAATCGTCTTTGTTGATGGAAAGCGCGCTCAGAAAAAAAAGGAGGCCGGACTCTTGTAGACGGTTTCCTACAATGGTATGCTAGATCGATTTTTTGCGATCTCATGTTGGCGAGCGAGGACCCACCTCCTCGCCCTTCGCTCCCACGGTGGCGCGAATCGTGCAGTTTCGCAGCGGTCTCTCCCACCCCGCGAAACCAACCCCCTAGTTTGACAAGGGTATGCTGAAATGTTCGATGGCAGAGCGGTTGTTCGAACGCGGAATCTTCTCTATTCCGATGAGGTTGGTCGCGATGCGTGCGGTATCGGGGGGATTGCCGCTCGCGAGGGAAAACCGTCTCACGAGGTGATCCGTAAAGCGTTGCTGGCCCTGAAAAATGTTGAGCATCGCGGGGGAGTGTGTGGGCAGAGCGGCGATGGAGCGGGGCTCACCTGTCAATTGCCGCAAGCGTTCTTTCGTCAGGAAGCGCAGCGGTTGCGCCTCGAGGGCGCCCGCGATCTGCGCCCCGAACATCGGCTCGCGGTGGCCGTCGTCTTTATCTTCGAAACCGAGCCGTCCCGCGTCGAGCGCGCCCATCAATTGATCGCCGAGGCGCTGCGCGGAGAGCACATTCAGCCGCTTGGCTGGCGCACCGTCCCCACGCGCGAGGAGGTGCTCCCCGCCGACGCTCACGAGAATCAGCCGCTCATCAAGCAGTATCTGCTCAGCTGGCATGGGGACAATGTGGTGTCCGCCGGGACCACGCTGCATCCCTTTGAACGCTGGTTGTATCGCCGTCGGCAGGAACTGCGCCAGCGCTTCGTCGAGGAGGGGCTCGATGTCTTCCTCTGCTCGTTGTCGAGCACGCTCATCAACTACAAGGGGTTGCTCACCAGCTATCACCTGGCAGAGTACTATCCCGATCTGAATAATGTGGAATTTGAAACCGGGCTCGCCATCTTCCATCGCCGCTACAGCACCAACACCTATCCCAACTGGCGGCTGGCTCAGCCGTTCCGGTTCAGTTGCCACAATGGCGAGATCAACACCATCCGCACCAATCGCCATGCGGTGCACGCCTATTCGCGCGCCCTGGAACCGCCTGTCCCCGGCCGCGAGTTGCACACGCCGAAGATGAGCGATTCCGCCAGTCTCGATGAGTGGCTCGAGCATCTGATCCTCGAGAAAAACTGGTCCTTGCTGCGCGCCCTGCGTCTGACGGTTCCGCCGGTCTGGGAGAGCGAGGCGGATGTGTGGGGGCAGGATGCGGTCGATGTCTTCGTTTACAATCGCCGCACCTACGGCTCGCTCTGTTCGTGGGATGGCCCGGCAGGGGTGGTTGCCACCGATGGCCGCATCCTGGCCGGGTTGGTCGATCGCATGGGATTGCGCCCTGTGCGCTGGTGCTCGGATCAACGCGGCTGGCTGTACATCTCCAGCGAATCCGGGGTGTTTGGGATCGACAACGCCACCATCGTTGCCTCGGGGCAATTGCAACCCGGGCAGATGATTGCGCTGGATACCCTCACCGGCGAACGACTCGACAGCCACCAGGTGCTCGATCGGATCGTCACCGAGGTGCAACACGAGCTGAACTGCGATATTCACGAGTTAAATCGTGCACAGATCATCGTCCCCGAGGCGTTCGATTTCACTCCGCAGATCGATGATCATGTGAGCATGATCCTGCAACATCGCAGCTGGACGATCGAGCATCTGTTGCAAGCGCAGGGATGGGACTTTGAACGGGCCGTCTTCGTCAAGGAGATGGCCAAGCTGAAGAAGGAACCGCTGAGCTCGATGGGCCACGATCGTGCGCTGCCGATCTTCTCCAGCTACCATCCGACGCTGTTCAAGTACCTGCAGCAAACCTTTGCCGAGGTGACCAATCCGCCCATCGATCCCTACCGCGAAGGGGGGGCGATGTCGCTGACGACCTACCTGGGCCGCAGTCCCTTGACGGCCACTCAGGGCGAAATCCATCTCCCGGTGCGGCAGATGGAACTGTCCAGCCCAATCCTCAGCGATGCCGTGCTGGAGGAAATGCGTCGCCACGAGGTACTCGGTGTGCAGACGCTCTCGGCGGTCTTCCCGCTGCGTGGCGGAACCGAGGCACTCCGCGAGGCACTCCACGGCCTCCGGCGCGATGCGGAGCGGGCCGTGCACGATGGCTATAACATCCTTTGCCTCTCCGACAAGGAGGCTTTTCACGATGGGCTGGCCCCGGTGCCTTCCTTGCTGGCGCTGGGCGCGGTTCACAATTACCTGTGCAATCAGGGGCTGCGCGAACGGTGCAGTCTCCTGGTGCAGGCCGGCGATGTGGAGGAAGGACACGATATCGCCTGCCTCGTCGCCTTCGGGGCCGATGCGGTACACCCCTACCTGATGCTGCGCTTGATCCGCCAGGGGTTGACCTTCAAGGACCCGGACACCAAGCAGGAATGGACGCTCAACCATCGTGAATGTCTGGAAAACCTCTTCGCGGCCCTGGAGGATTCGTTCAAGAAGATCATCTCCAAGATGGGGATCACCACCATCGATGGCTATCGAGGTGCGATGCTGTTTGAAGCCGTGGGGCTCGGACCGGAGTTGATGGAATTCCTGGGCGAGTGTCCGTCGCGCATTGGCGGACTGGGGCTGAAGGAACTGGTCGAGGATGCCGAGTGGCGTCTGGCGCAGACGGCGAAGATGACCGTGCTGGGCCGCAATCGCGACTATCACGCTTTCAATGCCAAGGTGCGCATGGCACTGCGCAAGGCGGCCCTGGCCGGGAGTGCCTCGTTGCCCCTGGTCGAGCCGAAGAAAGATCGCGAGGAGAGCAGCGAGCACGGCGGCGAGGATGCCTATGTGCGTGCCACGGGGCGCAGCCAGAGCATTGCGGAGGAAGAGGAGGAACTCTCAACCGAAAATGCTGCGACCGCCTATCGCAACTTCTCCACGATGGTCAACAGTCGGCCGTTGACGGTTTTGCGCGATCTCTTCCAGTTAAACTTCCAGGCGGCCACCCCGATTGCGCTGGACGAGGTGCAGTCGGCGCTCGACCTGGTGCAACAACACTTCCGCGGGGCGGCGATGAGCCACGGCGCGCTCACCCGGGTCTCGCATGAGACGATCGCGGCGGCGCTCAATGAACTGGGCGGGCTCAGCAACAGCGGGGAGGGCGGCGAGGCGCGCTATCGCAACGATATTCCCGAGCGTGCCTGGGGGCCGTTCTGGGAACGAGTGCTGGCGGAACGACAGGCCAATCCTCAGGAGTTGTGTCTGGAGGGCGATCTCCGACGCAGTCGACTGCGCAGCCGGATTCGGCAGATCGCCTCGGGGCGCTTTGGCGTCGATGCCGAATACCTGATCAATGCCGAGGAACTGCAGATCAAGATGGCGCAGGGGGCCAAGCCCGGCGAGGGCGGGCAGTTGATGGGGAAGAAGGTGACAAAGGAGATCGCCGAGATCCGCTATGGGCGGCCCGGGAACGATCTGATTTCGCCACCGCCGCATCACGACATCTACTCCATTGAGGATCTGGCACAGCTGATCGACGACCTGAAGGCGATCTGCCCGGGGCGGCCGGTGTCGGTGAAACTGGTCGCCGTCGAGAACATCGGCACCATTGCGGTCGGGGTGGCCAAGGCGGGCGCCGATATCATCGAGATCGATGGCGTCGGCGGGGGCACAGGCGCGGCGATGTTTTCCAGCAAGGAACACGCCGGGCTTCCCAGTGAAATGGGGCTCGCCGAGGCGCACCAGGCGCTGGTGGTCAACGGGCTACGCAAGCGCGTGGTGCTCCGCGTCGGCGGCGGCATCAAGAATGGCATGGATGTGGTCAAGTATGCGCTCTTCGGCGCCGACGAGTTCAGCTTCGGCCAGGCGCTGATGGTTTCGGTGGGCTGCATCGTGTGCAAGAGTTGCCACATCCCCAACTGCCCCACCGGCATCACCGGCACCCAGGGCGAATACAAGGGTACGGTGGAGCACACCAAGACCTACCTGATGAGCGTGGGCGAGGAAGTGCGTGTCTTGCTGGCTCAGCTGGGGGCACGGCACATTCGCGAGATCGTCGGGCGCACCGATTTGCTTGCGCTGGTGTCCGGGGCCAGCGGGCGCGCAGGGTTGCTTGATCTGTCGCGGTTCCTGCATCCCGACATGGCCCTGGTCCGGCTCGACGACAACTATCCTCAACTGGAGGCGATCCCTGCCGGAGCGTGCCGGATGGGCGCGGGCCAGACGACCACGTTGAATGAGCGTATCCTTGCCGCCTGCCAGGATGCCATCGGCTTCGGCCAGAATGCGGATCTGATGTTTCGCATTCGCAATAGCGATCGCAGTGTTGGCGCCACCGTGGCCGGGATGATCGCCAAGCTGCACGGACGCGAAGGGATGCCGCACAATCGCCGCATTCGGGTTCGTTTCGAGGGGGAGGCCGGCCAGAGCTTTGGCGCCTGGTGTGTCAACAGTCTCGATCTGGAGTTGCGCGGCTTCGCGCAGGACGGCGTCGCCAAGGGGATCAGTGGCGGTACCGTGGTGGTGACGCTGGATTACAACTCTGCTGATTATGGGGGGCAGATCCAGAGCGTGGCCGGCAACAACGTCGGCTATGGCGCGACGGGGGGCACCATCTTTATCGGGGGACGGGCGGGCCATCGGTTGGGGATTCGGAACTCCGGGGCCACCATCGTCGCTGAGGCCGCGGGCAAATATGCCTGCGAATATCTGACGCGCGGCCGCGTGGTCATTCTGGGACCGATCGAGAACGAGATCGGCTCGGGGATGACGGGCGGAGAACTGATCGTGTACGATCCGCGCAACGAGGTGCCGGCCAAGATTCACGCACGCAGTGTGGCGGTCGTGGATTGCACCTACGTCGACTTTGAGTGGATTCATCCGCTGATCACGGCCTTCCACGCTCGTACCGGCAGCCGTCAGGCGGAGATGATCCTCAAGAACTGGGGCGAGGTCCGGCGCGGTCGCAAGCTGCGCAAGGTCGTTCCGCTGGCCGTGGCCCGCCGCGCGGAGGACTTCATCGCCGCCGGAACCAACGCCGGCTAACGCGAATGGATCAGTCTCGGCGTCAGACGAGCGGCTGCGATCTTCTCTCGGGTTGATCGCGGCCGCTCGTTTGTTTTTCATGTTCTTTTGCTCAAAGCCCGAAGAGGAGTCGACCCACGCAGCGATTCGGTTCGTACTATCACAAGCAGGGGGTGCCTGGAGACGTCATCCGCAAGGGGGTTGAGATGAGTCGATCCGTGTGGGGCAACGGGCTGCTGGGGGTGTTGGGAGTGCTGTGGGCCGCGGCACAGGGGAGCGCTGCCGAGACGGCGCTCGACCGCTATGTCCACAAACCCGACCGGAGCTATTCCTGGAAAGTAGCGCGCACGGTGAAAAACGAGGGCGCAGGGCAATTCATCCTGGATCTGCGCTCGCAAAGCTGGCGCACCCAGAAGGAAGTCAATCACACAGTCTGGCAACACTGGCTGGTGGTGATACGCCCCGAGAAAGTGACATCGAAGACCGCGTTTCTCTTTATTGGCGGAGGGCGCAATGGCAGCGAGGCGCCGAAGTCGGCCAGTGCCGAGACGCTGGCGATCGCACGGGCGACCGGCACCGTGGTGGCCGAGCTGCGCATGGTGCCCAACCAGGGGCTGATTTTCAATGGCGATGGCAAGGAACGGCGCGAGGACGATCTGATCGGCTATACCTGGGATCAGTTTCTGAAAACCGGCGATGAAACCTGGCCCGCGCGCTTACCGATGACCAAGAGCGCCGTCAAGGCGATGGATGCCGTGCAGGAATTTCTCGCCAGCGATGAGGGCGGGAAAACGCGCATCGAGAAGTTCGTGGTCGCCGGGGGCTCGAAGCGCGGCTGGACCACCTGGTGTACTGCCGCCGTCGATTCGCGCGTGGTGGGGATCATCCCCTTTGTCATTGATGTGCTCAATGTCAATCCTTCCATGCAGCATCACGTGGCTGCGTACGGCTTCTATTCGCTGGCGGTCAAGGACTACTACGAACACCGGCTCTTGCAGCGCTCCAACGATCCGCGCAACAAGTTGCTGATGGCAATCGAGGATCCCTACTCCTATCGCGACCGGCTCACCTTGCCCAAGTACATCGTCAATGCCAGCGGCGATCAGTTTTTCTGCCCAGATTCGTCGCAATTCTACTTTGATGGCCTCAAGGGCGAAAAACATCTGCGTTATGTTCCCAATGCCGACCATTCGCTGCGTGGCAGTGACGCGCTGGAGACCAGCATCGC
>JAKOSN010000219.1 GCA_029777335.1 Planctomycetota bacterium | reverse complement strand
CCAAGGGTTGCCCGTTTGCTGGCGCTGGCCCACCGCTTCGAGGGGTTGCTCCGCGACGGCACCGTTGCCGATTACGCCGAACTCGCGCGCCTTGGCAGGGTGACGCGCGCCCGCCTGACACAGATCATGAACCTCCTGCTGTTGAACCCGGCGATTCAGGAGGAGATCTTGTTCGCCCCGTTGACGATCCACGGCCGGGATCCGCTCACCGTCGCCGACCTCCAACCCGTCGCCCTCGAACCCGATTGGAACAAGCAACAACAGCGGTGGGCTGTGTTGACCTCCGCCCACACCGAGACCCCTGCACTGCCTACTGCCTGATCAGTCCGAACACCCACTTTCCCTTTCCCATTTGTTTGCAGCGTTGACCAACCGCGGGCATGCCACGCTCCCCGTGCGCGCCGAGTCGTTCAACCTGCTCCAAGGAGCATCGATCATGACCGACCAATCCCTGAGGAACGACCCGGCTGCCTTGCCACCGCCGGTGCGTAACGCCCTCGAGTGGAACGCGTTTCTGGAAGCCACGATCTACCCCCTTCTTACTGCCGACTTGATCTTCACCCACGTGGCTCATTCCTTCCACAAGAGTCCCACCAAATGGCGCGGCGGCTGCCCCTGGCACCAAAGTAAGTCCGGGACCTCCTTCACCGTGGATCCGGGATCCCTCCGCTGGTATTGTGCGGGCTGTGCGGTGGGGGGGCATGTGCTGCAGTATCTGGACCGTCGCGCTGGCGGCGATGGCGTCGTGCGTGGGCAGCGCTTCTTTGATCTGATTCGCCAGCTTTGCGCCCTGGTGAAGGTGGATTTCCCGCAGAACGAAATGTCTGAAGAGGAGAAGGCCCTGGCCCTGCGCCTGGAGACACGCCGCGCTATCCTGGAAGCCACCGTCCTGCATTGTCAGCAACAACTTGGCCTTCCCGAGGCCGAACCGGCCCGGGCTTACCTGCAGCAGCGGGGCTTCCACGCCGACCACCTTCTTGAACTGGAGATAGGTCTGTATGCCTGTCCCGAACGGTTGCGGAAGTACTTGCTGGCGGCAGGTTTTGACGAGCAGGCCATCCTTGAATCTTCCGTGCTCTGGCCCAAGGCGCGCGGCTATGCCACCTTCCCCTGGCGCGACGAGGTCGGCCGCATGCTCACCCTGTATGGACAGATCACCCCCCTGGTCGACCCGGGCCATCCCAAGAAGCTGGCCTGGCCCAACCCCAGGGATCCCCAGGGACACAATCTCGAACACACCAAGCGTTCCCCCTACTGTCTGCAGCGTGCCCTTGCCGCCCGCCACCAGCGCGTGGTCGTGGTCGAGGGGTTGACCGATGCCGCCCTCCTGCAAGCGCTGGGACAGACCGATGTCATTGGCATTGTCGCCGGACTCCTCTCCCAGGATCAGATTCACACCTTGCAGCGCCGTCACATCGAGGCCGTGGTCCTGGCCCTCGATCCCGACCAGGCGGGCGACAGAAACCTTGACTCGAACATCGTCCGCCTGGCCCAGGCCGGCATTCGTCCCTACGTTGCTCCACGCCTCCCCGAAGGCGTTGATCCCGATAGGTTCGTCTTGCAGCACGGGGTGCAAGGCTGGCAACAACACTTGCAAGGAAAGATCCACGGCTTTCGCTGGGCAGCCAAGAACCTAATGACCACCTGCGGCCCAGCAACCAGCGATGAACAGAAGGATCAACTCCAGACGCAGGCCGTGCGCTGGGCAGCGCGGTTCAGTGAGGACCACGCCACTGATTTGCTCGTCCATTTCTTCCCGCCCCTCACCAGTTGTCTAGGGTTGTCTGCCGAAATGCTTCTGGCGGAGGTGCGCCGGGCCCGCCAACCTAACCCTTCCTCCCCCCAACTCGTCGCGCCGCCCCTGGTGCCTTCTCCCGCCTGGGAAACACCCTTGCCCTTGCCCAAAACGGCCCCCGCCCCGTCTTTTCCCCTGGAGGTCTTTCCCGATCCGCTCCGCCAGGCCTGTACGATCATCGCCGCCACCATCCAGGCACCGGTCGATTTTGCCGCCGCCGCCCTCCTCGCCGCCGTCAGCGCTTCGCTGGGAGCGCGCCGCGCCCTGGCCATCAAACAGGGACACGCGCAACGGGGCGCGCTCTATCTGGCCATCATCGCCGAGCCAGGCTCCGCCAAGTCGCCCGTCCTGGGGGCCGTCATGGCACCGATCAAACGTCTGCAGCAGGAGACGATTCAACGCTGGAAACAAGAAAAACGCCGCTACGAGGAACTCCTCGAACAGTACGAGGACCGCAAACGCGCCCGCAAACGCAGCGCCAAGGGGGAGGACCCTCCGGAAGGAAGGAGCGACCCTCCCGCGCAACCGCTGCTACGCCGTTACCTCGTCGAACGCGCCACGGTCGAAGCCCTTGGTCCCATTCTGGAGGAGAACCCCGCCGGCATCCTCTGTCTGCACGATGAACTGGGTGCCTGGATCGCGGGACAGAACGAGTACAAAGGGGGCAAGGGTTCGGATTCTCAATTCTGGCTGTCCGCCTGGAGTGGCGAGGCAGGCCCCATCGACCGCAAAGGGGACCATGACAGGGGACCGCTCTTTACCCCTTATCCCTTTGTCACCGTCATCGGTAACCTGACGCCTGATGATCTGTCCTTGCTGCGGACAACCAGGCCCTCGGGGAAGAAGGTGCATGATGGTTTCTGCGATCGCATCCTCCTGGTCTATCCCGATGAGTTCCCCGCCAGCGAGGAAAGTTGGTGTGAGATCCCCGACACGTTAACGCAGTACCTCGACAACCTCTATGCGCGCTTGCGTTCCTTGTCGATGGAACCTCTCCCGGGTGCCCCGGGCGATACCGTCCAGTATCGGCCCTTTATCGTGGGTCTGGAACCAGAGACCCGGGAGGTCTGGCAAACGTTTACCCGCGAGCATGCCGCCGAGGTGAACGCGCCGGACTTCCCGGGTTATCTGAAAGGACCGTGGTCGAAATTGAAGGGCTATTGCGCGCGGCTGGCGTTGTTGTTGCATTACCTGCACTGGGCCTGTGCGGATCCTGCGGGACCGAGTGGAGACAAGGAGCGGGTGAACGCCACCATGATGACCAGGGCGGTGACGCTGCTTCGCTACTTCAAGGGGATGGCACAACGGACCTATGCACTGATTGATGGCGATGCGCGGATGCGAGCGGCAACCCGGGTGTGGGAGTGGTTAGACGAGCATCCGGAGAAAAAGGTGTTCACACGTCGGGATCTGCATCAAGGACTGAAACGGAATTACCTGTTCGTGCACCCGGATAGTCTGCATGATCCGTTGAAGGTGCTGGAAACGTATGGATGGATCCGGATGGTGGAAGAAGCGCCCGGAGGGAAGCCCGGACGACCGCGTAGCGTACGCTACGAGCGCAATCCCCGGTGGCCGGCGCCAGGGAGTGGGAGGGAGAAGGAACGGGAAACGGTGCCCGCGGAACCGGCCTGGGAAGAAGGAGAAGTGTAACAGGGTTCTGGCCAGGAGGGTTCCGGGCTGAAGGGGAAGGTCTCCGAGGAGGAAAAGAGGTGCTCAAAATCCT
>JAKOSN010000218.1 GCA_029777335.1 Planctomycetota bacterium | reverse complement strand
CGACGTGGTGGCGAACTCCTTCAACGATCCGCCCACGCAGATCATCAGCGGGACTGACTTTGACACCCTCATCTGGAAGCGTAGCCTGGGCTATGGCTCCACCGCACTGACCTTCACCTGGCAGGAGGCGTTAACCAACCTCCAACCCGGGGAAGCACGCCCCACGACAGGCGCCGGGACAGTTACCTTCGTGAGTCAAGGCACGGGCGGAAGTATTCCTCTGGCTCCCACGGTGGTAAGCAGTGCTCAGATCCTTGAACTCTCCCCGGCGTCCCAGACCGTTCACCCCGCGGAGCCAGCAGAGTTCTTGCTGAAACTTGACAATCCAACTGCCAGTTCCATCACCTACACCCTGTCTGCCCAGGGACTCCCCGCCAACTGGGTGACCCTTGCGCCAAGCGTGACGATCGCAGCGCACCAATCCGAGACGGTCTCGTTAACGCTCTCCTCGGATTCGTTCGCTGCCCTGGGAGATTATGGCTTCGCGATCACTGCCGTGGCCAATACCGGCTTCATAGGCTCGGTCCAGGGATCACTTACCCTTGTGGGAACGCCCGCCGTGCAACCCGACCCGCAGGCCCACGGGATCGTGGTTGACCTCATTCCCTCCGCGGCCTCTGCTGGCCAGGGAACGTCGACCAACTTCACCGTTCGATTGACCAATACCGGGAGTAGCCAGGATACTTTCGACCTGTCGCTCCAACTGCCAGCGGGAGTGCAAGGCACATTCAGCCAGCCCCGGATCACCATTGCGCCGGGAGTCAGTAATTTCCGCGAGGTCCAGTTGACTCTGACGCCCGCGAGAGGAACGCCTCCCGGCGAGGTGCCTTTCACGGTGGAGGCGACCTCGACGACCAGGCCGTCCGTGGGAGCCGTGGTTGGAGGCACACTCACGATCTTGAACACCGGTGTCGCGGTTGCACTCGACCGCTCCTCGCTGGTTCCCGGGAGCAGTCTCCAGATGACCGTCACCAACACCGGGAAGGTGACCGATACGTTCGACCTCTCGCTCGCGGGACCGGCGGCCCTGCTCGCACACCTGGCAACGAGCAGCGTTACCCTGGCGCCCGGAGCGTCGCAAACGGTGGCCATCCGCACCGATTCCCTTTCGTTCGCCGTTCCCGGGAATCTCTCTCTCCTCGCCGTGGCGACCTCGCACACCAATGCGCAGGTTTTCGACGCAGCCAACGCTAACCTCACTATTGCCGAAACCACGGGGATGACGGCGGAGGCCACTCCCTCGGTGCAAATCCTGCCCGTGCCGGGGACCACCTCGTTCCTGGTGCTGGTGCACAATCTTGGTAACGTCGAGGATGCTTACTCCGCCACCATCGCGGCCATCCGTGGACCAGCCTCCGCGACCCTCCTCGGTTTGGATGGCTTGCCCACCAGCAGCATCCCCGTATTCCGTCTGCCTGGTCTGGCCAGTGGAGCCCTCCTTCTCCAGGTCAATCTCCCCACGGATGGAACCGGGCATGTTACTCTCCAGCTGCAATCCCTGCGCGACGGCAGCCAGCCCATCACCCTCCAGTTCACGGTCTCCGTTCCTCCTGTGGTCACGAGTGTGGACACGTCGGTCAGTCTCGCCTTGAATGATCCGTTCCTGGCCCCTGCTGCGGTGGAAACTGCCTTCACCAGCACCAACGTCTCAGCCAGCCTGACACTCGCCCAGTCGCAGTCGATCACGATCGTTCCGTCGAGTAGCTCCGGGAGTGGTGGAGGCGGAGGGAGTTCCGCCCAGGCGACGGAGCCGACTTCAACCGCGGTTGCGGAGGCAACCACTGCTCCAACTCACGAGTTCGTCGCCGCGCTTGGTGGGGACGATGAGATTCTGTCCGGCGCCGAAGAGGTCGATCCGTTCTGGCCGTGGTTGGAACCCGAGGTGAAACCTGAGAGTCGCCTGAACCAGGCAGTGGCGGTGCCAGAGCGTATTCGCCCAGAACGGGAGCGGATTCCTCCGACGGCGGTCCTTCTCCCCGTGGAAAGGGAGTTGGAACGCGACCTCCAACCCCAGGCGGTGGATCAGGTGTTCGAGAGTCTGGCGGGGGATGCTACCAGCGCCGACAAGGGTGTTGCTGAGGCGTTCCTGCCGCTCCCCGCCGAGGAAGTCGCCTGCGCCGAGGACGACGCCATCCCAGAACCCGCCGCCCTGGTGGCAGTCATGATCGGCGCAAGCACCCTCATTCGATCCGACGAGGAACGCAAAGGACGCTGTGCGCGAAGAGCGCAACTCCCGGCTCGGTTCTGGGAGGCGTGGGACGGAGATTGCAATTGAGCTGAGGCGTTCGCGCCCTGTCCGACGGACCGGCTGGCCACGGTGGCTTCGGCCTGCAGTGGCCAGCGTCTATTTCCAGGTCGGGCGCCCCCCCTCGATGGGTTTTTCATTCTTCACGATCGCCTTGAGATTCTTTCCCTGTGCATCGATCAGGTAGATCGTCCCTGTGGTGGCGTCCGTGGAATGATGAAAGGCGAGCGTTTTGCCGTCGGCGCTCCAGCTGGGGTAACAGTTCTGGCCTCCAAGTTTGGTCAACTGCTGCGAGTTCTTGCCATCCACATCGATCACAAAGATCTCCAGGCTGTTGTTGGCAGCACTGTCCGCGTAGGCAATCTTTTTGCCATTGGGAGAGAAGGAAGGGTAAACAAAGCCACGCACATTCTTTCCCGTGGTCACTTCTCTCGTGTTTGACCCGTCGGCGTTCATCAGATACACGCGATAGCCAAATCCACTGCGCGGGGAAACGAACAGGATCGTCTTGCCATCGGGCGCCCAGCACGGATCGTAGCCGTCGCCATTGCCGATCACCTTGACATTGCTCCCATCAGCATCCATCACATGGATCCGAGTGCCTGTTTGCGGGGTATAACGGCAAAAGGCGATCTTTTTCCCGTCCGGAGACCAACTCGGTCCACGGCAGATTCCCATGTTCCGGGTGAGCTGCTTGTGGTTGGAGCCATCCGCATCCATCACGTAGATGTTCATCGTACGATCACGATCAGAGGCAAAGGCGATCTTTTTTTTATCCGGAGACCACGTCGGGTAGGCATTGGTGAAGCCGTTGTTGGTAAGGTTTTTCGCTCCGGTGCCATCCGACTTCACAAGAAAGATGTTGGGTGTGCCAGTGCGGGACGAGACGATCAGCAGGGGCGGATTGTCGTCGATCTGCAAGGGAACGGCGAACGCCGGAACGGGGAGAGTGACCACGACCAGAACCGTGAGCCAGCAGCGCATACCGCAACTCCTTCCTGAGTTCCACCGGACGTGACTGGCAAGCGTCTCACCACCGAGACTCATCCTATCATGGTCCCGAGGGGTTTGCTACCTGCCCTTCCGCGTTCAGCAGATCTCACCTGCCCAGCATCACCAGCCAGGTCGATCCGCGCCAGATATCCCATCCAGGACAGGGAGCAGCAGACCGGACACGCGCTTTGCTGCGACGCCGTGGCAAGCACCTCTCAGCGGTTCACTCCCTGGTAAATTGGAATGCGTACAGCCTGGCACGCTTCAGCTGAAAGCGGATTCGCACCGCTCGACCCGCGAGAGTGGAGACATCGGATTTCCCTTTCCAGTACACGCACTGGTCCACGAAATTACCGCCGATCTCCTCACAGTCGGCCAGAGTGAAGCCGGGGATTGGTTTTCCCTCGGCGTCCTGCAGTTCGATCAAAGCGGTCCCCAGGGAACCCGTGTCGAGGTTCAGGCGCAGGCGCTTGCCCTGGAAGACAAGAGGCGGGGTGCGCAGCCAGCCTCCCCTGTGATCTGCATCCGCCGAGACGAACCCGTCCAGCCGCTGCCGAACCACGCCGACGCCACCCATCTGTCTGGCAGACTTCTCGTACTCGGGCCGCAGAATCGCCGAGTCGTGCAGTCGTCCACTGGAGTAGTAGTATTGATAAATACTATTCCCCCGGCGCACCAGCCCCGGACCTGCCACCGCATACCAGCGATCCCACTCGTCCGCCAACCCCGTAGGGATGTACGGCTCCCGATTGGGGCGCGACCATTTCACCCCATCGCGGCTGACAGCCAGTTGCACCTCCAGCATCCCGTAGTCTTCCCACTGGCCTTTCACGCGCGGACGGACGTATGGGTTGCGACGGGGTGAAAAGTGGCGGAAATGGCTTGGGAACATCAGGTAAACGTCCTGCGCCCACGGATAGATGGCGGCCGCATTGTAGTAGACATCCGAATGCGGATCGTCCTGGGCGTCGGCAGCGTAAACCACCGGGACATTGTCGATGGAGAGGAACATGCGGTCCCTGGCACTCTTCCGATACGGCCAGGGTTTGAGGGGGTTGTCGGTTTCGATCCGCCCGATGCGCCGCTGGTTCTCCGAGTCGTAACAGAAGGCGCGGGTGTAAATCACGTATTTGTGGATGCGCTCATCCCAGTGAACAATCGGAGGATTGTCGGTGAAAAAGGGCAACACCTGACCGACCCTGGTGAAGTGCACTCCGTCGCCTGAGTAGCTCGCATACACTCCGTGTTTGGCCGGGTCGAATGGCGGGCTGAACTCCAGGTGAAACAGCTTGTATTTCTTCGCCGGGTCACGCTCGTGGGGATCGAGGAAAAGGGTCGGGAACTGTCCGCCGGGAAGGCGAGCGCCGGTGCGCCGAAAGTGCAGGCCGTCGTCGCTCTCCAGGATCTGGACGTCCTCGGCGCCGAGATACAAGCGGACCTTCTTGCCGTCCTCGATCACCCGACTGATGTGCCCTTGAAACGGTTCGCCTTTCTCGTCGCGGAGAAATCCAAGCTTCTGCGGCGGATGCGGGTGCAGTTCGATCCGATCCTTGTCGGCGATGAACCGTTCGTCGATGAAGAGCTGCTTCTGCTCGCCAACCTGGATTGGGGTGGGGGACGCACCAAGGGCGAGCAGAACGAACAAGGCGGAAGTCATAACACCTTATCCTTATGGGCAAGGAGGCGCGTGGATTTGGAGGGAATTCGGCTAGCTCATGCAGGCCAGGTTTGCGAGCCGCCATCAACGCGGATCACCTGCCCGCTGATAAACCGACCCGCCTCCGAGGCCAGGAAAGCCACGACCGAGGCGATCTCATGCGGACGACCGTATCGGTTCAACGTGCCTTCCTCGACCAGCTTTTCCGAGTCGATCTCGTGAATCACCAGGAAGCGCTGGGTAACGGTTCCGCCCGGGGCAACGCAGTTGACAGGAATATTGAAGGCGCGTAGCTGGGCGGCCAGGCAGCGAGTGTACTCGTGCACCGCTGCCTTGGCCACACAGTAGATGGAACCATCCTCGCGGCCGTAGGTGCCGGCGATGGAGCCGATGGTAATAATGCGTCCGCTCCTCCGCGTCATCATCTCCGGAGCCACTTCCCGGCAGCACAGGATGCAGGAGAGGAGATTGCGATCAAGCACCGCGCGAATGTCCGCGAGCGGAATGCCGATGCAATCATCGGGACTGGGGCGGCCTCCCCGGCCTACCCCGGTGCCTCCGGCGCCGATGTCTCCGCCCGCGTTGGTCACCAGGATGTCAATGCGCCCCCATTTCGAGCGGATCGCGTTGGCCATCCGTTTGACCTCCGCCTCATCCGTGACATCGCCCCAGAGGGGCATGGTCGTTCCCCCAGCCTCCCGGGCAATGTCCTGCGCCACCTGCTCCATCGATTCGCCTTCGCCAAACGAACGTGGGGAGTCTGGTCGCGTGCCATGGACTGCCACCTGGGCTCCCAGCTGACAGAGGTGAGTCGCCATCACCCGGCCGAGTCCGCGCGACGACCCGGTCACCCACGCCACCTGTCCCGCCAATGCTTTTTCCGTGCTCATCGATCTTGCCCCCTTGATAGACGATTCGCGGCGAGCATACCGCGCCTGGGCGGGATTGCAAGCCAATGAAGCGCGGAACTCTGCTTTCGCGAGAATCCGGCAGTGGAGTTCTCGGGCGAACCTCGCTATCATCGCAGCGAGGCGTATCCTTCACCTTCGAACCAGGGAGAACTCCTTCATGCCATGCAGCAATCACCGGGCTCCGCTCCTTGCCCTGCTGGGATTCTGGGCGGTCCTCGCGCTCGCCACTGTTGTGGAGGCTGCCGAACCCAGGCAACCGAACATTGTGTTCATCTTCTCCGACGATCACGCCTATCAGGCGATCAGTGCTTACGACTCCAAGGTGAACAAGACACCCAACATCGATCGGCTGGCCAGGGAAGGAATGCGTTTTGATCGCTGCATCGTTCCCAATTCCATTTGTGGGCCCAGCCGGGCGACGGTGCTCACCGGCAAGTATTCACACAGCAATGGCTTCTACAACAACACCAATAACCGCTTTGATGGCACGCAGATGACTTTCCCGAAGTTGCTGCAGAAGGCGGGCTATCAAACGGCCATGATCGGCAAATGGCATCTTGTTTCCAATCCGACGGGATTTGATTACTGGGAAATTCTGCCTGGCCAGGGGCAGTATTACAATCCGCCGATGATTCGCAACGGCCAACGTGTGAAACATCCGGGATACGTGACCGATATCATCACCGATCTGACTCTCGACTGGTTGAAAAAACGTGATCCCAAAAAGCCGTTTCTGGTGATGTGTCAACACAAGGCGCCCCATCGGGAGTGGGAGCCAAATACCAAGTATCTGCACCATTTTGATGGAGTGAAATTCCCCGAACCCCCTACCCTTTTCGATGATTATGCTGGCCGAGGGAAGGCGGAGCATACCCAGGATATGACGATTGCGAAGACGATGACCCAGCGTGATCTGAAACTGGTTGCGCCCGCTGCCCTTACTCCCGAGCAACGCAAGGAATGGGATGCCTATTACAACCCACTCAACGAGGCGTTTCGCAAGGCTAACTTGACAGGGAAGGACCTGATTCGCTGGAAATATCAACGCTACATGCACGATTACCTGGCCTGCATTGCCTCGGTGGATGAGAGCGTTGGTCGCGTGCTCGATTATCTGAAAGCGGAAGGGTTGGAGAAGGATACCATTGTGGTTTACTCCGCCGATCAGGGTTTTTATCTGGGCGAACACGGCTGGTTTGATAAGCGGTGGATCTTTGAAGAATCCCTGCGCACGCCGCTGCTGGTGCGGTGGCCGGGAGTGGTGAAACCCGGAAGTGTGAACAAGGATCTGGTTTCCAATCTCGATTTCGCACCAACGTTTCTGGAAGCAGTCGGATTGAAAACACCGGCGGAGATTCAGGGGCGTAGTCTTGTGCCGATTCTCAAGGGCAATACCCCTGCCGATTGGCGAAAGAGTTTTTATTACCACTACTACGAGTATCCCGGGCCGCACAGTGTGCGTCGCCACTACGGCGTGGTCACGGATCGCTACAAGCTTGTTTATTTCTACGAGCCGGACATGAACTACCGGGAATTGTTCGATCTCAAGACCGATCCTCGGGAATTGCACAGCGTTTATGGTGACAAACAATACGCAGAGATTCAGAAGGATCTGGAGAAGGAACTGGCTCGGCTGCGCAGTGAATTAAAAGTGCCCGAAAAAGATCCACCCGAAACAATCATCAAACCGCGGAAGCCGGGGAATTAAGGGTATCGCTGCGTCTGAACAGAATTCAATCAGAGCCTCGCACGGAAGCGAGGCTCTGAAGACAATCACGTCATTCTGTCAATTGCTTTGCACGGGCCGGAACGGATGCACCCAGTTGGCGAAGGCACGAGGACTGCGCGATTGGATCCACAATTTGCCCCGCCCCTCGTAACGCAGCATGATCTGGTCGGAGAAGAGGAACGAGCGAATCTTGCGTGCCTTGGTGAGCTTGAACTGCAACGTGGGTTCCCAGGCGACGGCGTAGCCGTTATCGACCACGTACACGCCATCGACCTCGACTTCCTGAATATCGCCATACGCGCAGAAGAACATCAGCCCGTTGCCCGTGCAACGCAGGGCGTAGAGTCCTTCATTGAAGAGGCCACGCAGGCCTTGCCATTTGGAATCGCACTTCACCCCCTCTTCCGAGGCGAGATAGGCTCCTTTCTCAAGGATCAATTCTGAATCGTCCAGTTCATAGGCCATGATATCACCCGGACATCCGGGCGCAAGGGCGACCGTTCCTGGACCGCGTTCGGCGGAATAGGTGTTTTGAAAGAAGCTTTCTCCGGTGAGCAGTTTGCGTTTCAGTCCGCTCAGGAATCCGCCTCGGGTGGTGGTTTCCGTGTGGATGTTGCTGGACATCCAGGCCATTGCGCCGGATTCGGCGACCACCGTTTCGCCCTCGGCCAGGTTCACTTCCAGCAGGCTGTAGGCTGGATTGCACAGGATTTCGTAGTTCACGGCATCACCTCGGAGGGAGCATGGGGCCCAGTTCCTTGCCGAATTCCTTCAAATTGTGCGATTGCACCAGGACCTTGCCCTGGCCCTTGAAGTGGATCACCAGCCCCTCGCCGGCCAGCCACGTTTGCAACCACGATTTACCCGCTTTTCCGATCGTGTAGTCCAGCGTTTCCTCGAACGCCACCACGTGACCGGTATCCACGGTGAGTTCATCCTCGACGTCCAGGTCGATCACGCGGCCAAAGGCACCGACCAGCATGTGGCCTCTGCCGGAGACATGGACAAAAGAGATCGACTCGCCGGAGAAGAAGCCCTTCAAACCCTGGAAACGCGTGTCAACCACCAGCCCCATCGTGGAGCCCAGATAACTACCCCCTGTGCACAGCCAGGCGACATCGTCGGTGAGGGTGACGACGCGTAATTGCCCGGCGTGGGTGGGGGCGATCCCCACCTCGCCCGAGCGATCATTCTTGACCTTGTAGGTCGAGAAGAAGAAGTTCTCCCCCGCCAGCATCCGCTTGATGCCAGCAAAGAAGCCGCCCTTGCCGCCGCTTTCGGTGGTAACATCGATGTCGATGTTCTCTGAGGCGCGAAACATGGCGCCGGATTCGGAGCGAAATGATTCGCCAGGGTTCAGCGTGATCAGGGCCGACTCGAACGTGCCTTGCCCCAGGATCTCGATACGCATGAATAGCTCCCGTTGAAGGCTTAGAGATACGAGCGCAGCCAGCCCGCCAGGCTCGCCATGTGGCGCGTTTGCAGGTAGATCTTTCCTTGCCCGCGAAACTTCATCACCAGTCCTTCGCCAGAAAAGAGCGTTTGTTTCAGCCCTCCCATTCCGGCGATGGAGTAGTCGAGCGAGGGTTCCCACGCCACCAGGTGGCCCGTATCGACGACGAACGAGCCCTCAATCGTTTTCTCCACCACCCCGCCGTAGGCGTTGAAGAAGAGATCCCCCGAGCCGGCGGCTTCCAGGAAAAAGGCGCCCTCGCCAGAGAAAAACGCCTTCAGTCCGCCGAACCGGGTGTGCAGATCCATCCCGGGGGTACAGGCCAGGTAGGACCCCGCGGTCAGATAGAAGGGTGCGCCGGGACTGATTTTGCGATGCAGAATCGAACCGGGGATGGCCGGGGCAAAGGAGGCGAACATCGGCTCGCCTGAGTTGGCGGGGTTGGCGTACTCCGCGACAAAGAGCGATTCGCCCCCCACCAGTTTGCGCACCACCGCCTTGAGCATCCCCCCGATCAGGTGGGTTTTTACATCGAGATGCCGGCTCATGCGACTCATGGCCCCAGACTCCGCCCAGATGGCTTCCCCGGGTTGGAGAGTGATGGTCAGGTCGCCAAAATCCGGATTCCCCTGGATGTCGAAATTCATCGTGTGCGTCCCTCACGCGCGCCAGCAGCCGATCGTTCCACGGGTGTCTCGGTTTGATGTCTGGTTAGCAAGATAGCAAGTGCCAGGGGCGATGGCGAGGTACGTAGCTGACACAAGAAGCGAATGGGCATCGGGGAATCAAAAACGGGAGCGCGAGGGGGATGGGCCGCCTCGCGCTCCCGAGTGGACTCGCAACGGGACGCTCGCGTCAAGGTTGTGTCGCCTGGAGCGAAGCGCCGAGCACCTTGCCAATGCGCTCGTGGCATTCCTCCAGATGGGCACGTGTTGTATCGTCGATCTCCACCTTCTTGTCAGCGAGCACCCCGCTAATTTGTGTGCCAATGGTTCGTAGATGCATCCGCGCCAGGCTCCGCGCGTCCGGGGGAACACGACTGGTCCCCAGAACGAGTCGGGACAGATCACTCAGATGCTCGCGTTGCAGATTCCGCATGATGATCGACGTTGCCAGGACCTTCTTTCCTTCCTTGTTCTCCTTCACGCTCAGGTCCTGCCAGATGGCGTCGGTCAGCGCCCGAAAGACCTCGGCAATGGTAAGCGGTTTTTCTCCTTTGTCGGTCTTTAAACTGTTATTCTGAATGCGCGTGAGTACTGCGGTTGAAAAGAGATGGTTCAGAACGACGCGATGGATCATCAGCACGCGTTCGTGAACCGGATACTCCACCGGTTGCATGATGGCCGTGTCATTGCCCCAGTGCCACCAGCGATCGGCCGCCAGCTTGCGCAGCAACTCCGGCGAAAACTGGAAGGGACGATCACTGAGAATCTTCTCCTGCAGGAACTTCAGCGCTTCCCGCTGTTTGTCGGCCTTCACCGGAATGAAGGGATCGCGTCCACTTGGGTCGCCTCGGTGGTCGCGATTGGCATACTCGCCCCCGATGTAATTCGCCACCAGATGCGCGCCATTGCCGTATTGCATCAACAACATGGCAAAAGCGGTTCGCGCGCGCTGGTAGCCCTCGCCCTTGTCAACCACGCGATCCTGCAGACCCTTGAGCAATTCCTCGGCGAGAACCATGCGATCCTGGGCAAACTTCATCGGATCGCTGCCGATGTCCCAGACGTTGATCAACGGATCGGAGGTGGAGTACAGATCCTCGTCGGTGCCATAATCATGCCCCGATTCCGCGCCGCGCTGGGCAATCTTCTGCAGTTCCGCCAGTTCGCCCTCGGTCCCCCCGCTCAGGGGTTTGTAGGCGTACTCGATAGCCCAGTAATCGTAGGGACCAATGGTCGAGGTGAAGTAGTCGCCCTGCTTGACTCCCCTGGGTGCCAGGTTCACCGGGGTGTAATCCATCACCGAACCGACGAGCCCCCGCTTGCGCGTGACGTTGAGGTCGTGCAGTTCCTCGTTTTTCAGCATGGTGCTGGCCTTGAAGTTGTGCCGCAGACCGAGGGTGTGGCCCACCTCGTGCATCACCACTTCCTTGATGGCCTGGCCGATCAACTCTTCGGGGACCTTTTCGCCGGGTTTGAGATTGCCGCGTGCAGCGAGCGCCATGGCCGCCATCCCCAGCTCAAATTTGCGATGATTGACGCACTGGCAGGCGCCCTGGCGGATCGCCAGCCAGCGCGGATCGAGCCGACGGTCGGTTGAGCTTTCCTGGTCACGGTCGGCCAGCCGGGGTTGATTCCAGCCGCGGCTCTGGCCGGGGAACTGCGCCAATCCCCAGCCCCTGCGCGTCGCCTCGATCAGGCTCGCCGGGGCGCTGGCACTGGTAAGTTGATACTCTTCTTTCCAGAAGCGCACCATGCTGGCATCGAAAATGATGTCGGCATCGAGGATTTCGCCGGTGAGCGGATTGGCCCGGGACGGTCCCATGGCAAAGCCGCCATCCGTGGTGATCCAGCGGAAGGTGTTATAATTGATATCTTCCGGATCGAAATCCTCGCTCTCTTGCTGGCGCACCTCGATGGCATCGCGGAAGCCAATCTTCTCGAACGCCTTGTTCCACTCCAGAATCCCCTCGCGCACATAGGCGCGATATTCATCTGGCACGGTGTTCTCGATCCAGAACACGATCTTCTTCTTGGGGGCGGAGAGCTTGTTGGGCCGCTTCGGATCGAGCGGCTCGGCACGTTCCAGTCGCCAGCGATTGATGTAACGCATGTAGCTGGTATCGCGGGAATCGTTGCTGAAATCCTTCACGACCGAAAGGAAATAGCCCACGCGATCGTCCGCCAGGCGCGCCTGGTAGCCATCGGGGGGCAATTCACACAGGCCGTAGTGAACGACCACAGTCACACCCCGGGAATCGATCACACTGTCACTTTGGCGACCTCCGCCAGCGAAGGTGGCCGCCACCTGCACCTCGATATTGCGCGGGAACGCCTTCACCTTGTTCCAGCTGGAGCGGCTGGGATCGAACGAACCGAGATGCAGCTGGGCAAAGTCACTCATGAAGATGTCGTTGAGGTTGATGAGCAAACTCTGGCGCGAGGGGTGAATCGCATGAATGCGCAGGGCCAGCAGGATCGAATCGGTGTAGGTGGTTTCCACCGCGCGCGCGGTCGGCGAGCCGGGCTTGGCCTGGAAGCGCACGTTCCGGCGAATCAGCTGCACACGATCGCCCACCCGTTTGAACAGTACCACCCACTGCTCGTCGAAGTTGAGCGTATGCCCACCCATTCCGGCGCCGTTGGCAATGGCGATGGGGAGGAGATAGGGTCGATTCAGCTGGTGTGGCAGAATCTCGGCAAAGAGATTGTCGTCCTTGCGATGAAGCCGAAAGAGTCCCTCGATCTCCTTCGCCCCCTTGACCACCTTGTCAAAGTCCTCGAACTTCTTCTCCGGCGGTTCTGGCGCGGCCTGAACCTGACCAGGGAGGGAAGGCCCATGGCCCAGCAACAGCAACATCCCGAGCAGGGGAATGGAAAGCAGAAAATAACGGTGCTTCATGAAGCAATCCTCGGAGAATGGCAGCGAGCAATGTCGGTGCGTAGCCTCTCGTTCCGGGCGAGCAGGCGACCTGAATCCCACCTTATCTTGCCTATTCTTCCAGGGCAAGGAGCAACTGGACGAGATGAATACGGATCCTCCTTGGAGGGGGCTTACGATCGGTCGGGGGGACTCGCGAAGGTGCCGGGGAAAGGGCACCTCTGACAGTGGCCTGTCCGGGAGCGGACCTCTCGTCAAACGATCGCGAGAGGTGCGCTCGAACGATGGCAAGGTGGACAGCTGCCAGGGAGAACGGTTACAGTAGAGCGACGAACAGAGGAGCAGATCGGAAAGCGATCCTGAATGGGCACGGTGCTGAATCGACGGGGAGAACCGCGATGCGACGCAACACCATGATCTTCCTGGGAGTGCTGGCCGTCCCTCTGGCCTTCGCGGTGGCAAGCGCCACGGCGCAGAAAGCGCCTGCTTCTCCCGGGGATGGCGCCGGCAGAGAGGAGGGCGCCGCGCAACAGAGCCCGTACGCGTCCTGGAAAAATGGCGTGCCGACCGATCCCAACTTCTTCCCGATCGCTGTCTGGTTGCAATCTCCTGCCGTCGCTCCGAAGTACAGGGCAGCAGGGTTCAATGTGTACGTCGGTTTGTGGAAGGGACCGACCGAGGAACAACTCGCCGCGTTGAAGAAACACGGGATGCGAGTCATCTGTGCGCAGAACGCGGTGGGACTGCAACATCGGGACGATCCGACGATTATTGGCTGGATGCATGGCGATGAGCCGGACAATGCCCAGTCCCTTGGGCGTGGAAAGGGCTACGGTCCGCCGATCTTGCCGACGAAGATCATCGAGGATTATCACAAGCTGAAGAAAGCCGATCCAACGCGTCCCATCCTCCTGAATCTTGGGCAGGGAGTTGCCTGGGATCGTTACATTGGGCGGGGCACGCGGACCAATCACCCCGAAGACTATCCCGAATATCTCAAAGGGTGCGATCTGGCGTCCTTCGATATCTACCCCGCCTGCCATGAGCATCGGGAAATCGCGGGGAAACTGTGGTATGTGGCCGACGGGGTGAGTCGGTTACGCAAATGGTCCGAGGATCGGAAGCCGGTCTGGAACTGCATTGAGTGCACGCACATCAGCAACCCCAAGGCGAAGGCGACCCCGCAGCAGGTGAAAGCGGAAGTTTGGATGTCGCTGATTCGTGGATCGCGCGGCCTCATCTACTTTGTGCATCAATTTAAACCGAAGTTTATCGAGGCCGGTCTGTTCGCCGACGCGGAGATGCTGGCGAAGGTCACCGCGATCAATCAGCAGATCCAGGATTTGGCTCCGGTTCTGAACAGCCCGGTGTTGCGCGCAGGGGTTGCCGTGGAAAGTTCCGCCCGCGAGGTCCCCATTGAGGCGACGAGCCGGCGTCACCAGGGGGCGGTCTACGTCTTTGCGGTGGCGATGCGCGATGGGAAGGCGCTCGCGCGTTTCACCGTTCCCGGACTGAAGGGGCGAGCGAAGGTGGAGGTGCTGAACGAAAAAAGGACCCTCGAAATGCGCGACGGTGAGTTTCGCGATGCCTTTGGTCCGTGGGACGTGCACCTGTACAAAATCAGCGTGGAGTAAGGGCACGCCGCGCACCCTGGGGGGCCGAGAGCCGTCCGTTGCTC
Organism: Planctomycetota bacterium; assembly: GCA_029777335.1. Taxonomy (GTDB): domain Bacteria; phylum Planctomycetota; class Planctomycetia; order Gemmatales; family Gemmataceae; genus JAKOSN01. Next base: position 19,639 of record JAKOSN010000218.1, on the reverse strand, counting down.
GGAGTCACCCCAGGGCGGAGGAGTTTCGCGGTGGATCGGATCACTGAGCCGCTGGTTGCGCGGGTTGCTCGACGTCAACCACCTGGTCGGGAATGACCGGGGGAACCGCCAGGAACACGCGACAATGGGCGTTGCGGAGGACCTCGTTGCTGGGTCGGTCCAGCAGTTCCCCGTTCTCGCCCTTGTGTTCGGGAGTCAGCGGCAGGACGATCAGGTCGTAGTTATTTTCGCGTGCAATGCGCACGACCTCGGCTCCCCATTCTCCCTTGATCTCGTGCATCGCAACCTCGCGCCCCAGTTTGCGGATGCGCGCCTGATCCTGGGCGATCAGGTCCGTTTCCTCCGGTGCCGTGGGAGGAGGCTTGAGACGAACCACGCCCAGATCAACGTCCGGGTCGAGCATGGTGAACACAGATTGGAGCAAATCACTGGCTCCCACGCTGCCATCATGCACCAGCAGCACGCGATCCACCCCCACCCCGGCAGCGCGGAGTTCGGCGACCGTGCGCGCCTTGCGTTCGCTGATCTTGGGAATGCGGCTGCCACCCCCCAGGTCGAGGAAGACATCGCGTTGCCGACTGAGCAGACGCACCGTCAAGGGCGCCGTTTGCCCCTCGTGGAGGCTGATCCAGTAAAAGGCGATCTGCTCCAGCTGTTCGTCGGCGGTGTACTTGTTGGAGGCGCCGAGAATCAACTCCTGCGCTTGCAGATCCTTCGCCATGCGGATCACGGCATGGAGCGGATTGTTCGTCGGCGCAATCACAGGCTTGACTTCCTTGCCGGCGTGTTCCGCGACCGTGACCACCGCGGTCATCAGCTGCTGATCGTAGATGTCCAGCTCGATGTCCTCGGGGAGAGGCGAGCCACCAGGGGGAATCTCCTTCGCCGTCATCACCACCACCTCGGTTGTGTCCGGGTCCGTTTCGGCGAGGGACTTTTCCAGCATGAAGAGATTTTGCGGCGAACGGATGGCGACCAGTTTGCGGAACGGTTTGCTCAATCCCAGGGTAGCCGGGGTGACCTGCGGGGCGGTCGCGCGGTTGAACTGCTCCAGGTGTTCGTGTTTCACCCCGCGCCGTTTGCGCTCATAATAGAGTTCAGAGAGGGTAAAAAGCGTAAAAAAGATGATGGTAAAGGTGACCCCGCCGATGGTCGCCAGTTCCTTGGTGAGCAGGTTCATGATCGCGGCGGCCAGGAGGATGAGCAGGATCAGGATCAGCCCGAGGGGGAGTTCCACCTTTCCCAGCGGAATGTTGAGCGGCACCTTGAAGGCGCGCGGACGCGGATCGCGGAAGCGCAGAATGGTCATCGACAGCGCCTGGAAGACAAAGCTCCAGACCACGCCGAAGGCATAGGCTTCCCCCAGCCAGAGAACATCCCCTCGACTGAAGATGATTGTGCCCAGCTGCAGGACCAGGATGACATAGAGGATGCGGTAGGTGGTCCCGTACCGGGGATGGGGCCGGAGGAACCATGCCGGCACAACCCCGTCCTCAGCCACGCGGTTGAGCACCCCGTTGGAACCGATGATGGCGGTATTACACGCCCCGGCCAGCACCAGGAAGCCCACCAGCACCACGAAGCCGTTGAGCAACAAGGGCGCCCACGGTTGCGCCCACTGCGGCGCCCAGACATTCATCGCCAGCCCCCCAATGAGGTTGTCCGCATAGTCCCGCATGCGCACCTCGTTGGGAATGAGCATCACGGCGAGGAAACTGATTCCGCCGGTGAACAACAGGCTGTAAACGAACACCACGAAGGCGGCCTTCTTGAAGTTGAGCAATTTGGGCGATTCCACCTCGCGATAGACCTGCGCCAGCGTTTCCTCGCCGCTCATCGCCAGGATGGAGTGCCCAAAGGCCAGGCAAATGCCGACGGCCCCCAGGAGCGACAACCAGTTCGCGCCCGAGAGATTGTTCAGGCTTTTGCCCAGGGTGGTGCTCCTGAGAAACCCCGTGGGATTTTCTTCCATCTCGGCGGCCAGGTTCATCTTTGGCCGCAGATCGGGTTCAATGGGGACGGCATTGATCTCGCCTGCGGGGCGCATCGCCAGTGTGACCCCGCACCAGGTGATCATCACGACCGCCATCACCGTCGTGACGATCATGATCTTGAGAGCCTTCTCGCTCGATTCATGAATGCCGATCAGATTTTTGCGGAAGAAGTAGATGGTGATGGCGCAGGCGATGAGAACCGACCCCCAGTGTTTGCAGAGTTCGGAGGTGTCGCGACTGATTTTCACGCCCGCCGTATGACTGATCAACTCCAGGAGCAGGCCGACAATGTACTGGCCGGCGGAAACCCCGCTGATGGGTCCGGTGAGAATGTAGTCGAAGATCAGGGCCGAGACTGCCACGCGGGCGGGAAGCGGTCCCATCGCCTCGCGGACCACGCGGTAGACACCGCCGCGCACAAACAGGGTGCAGCTTTCAATGTACACCCAGCGCACGGCATAGCTGAAGAGCATCACCGCCAGAATAAACCAGGGAGCCGCTGGCCCAATGGATTGCTCGACGATACCGCCGATGTAAAAGGCGGTGCTCCCGAGGTCGCACAGGACCACGGCCGCGGTTCGCCAATAGGTGATAAAGGAAAAAGTGACGCTGCTGATGACAATGACCCCGGCGGTGCGCAGGGCTTGTTGTGCCCGCGAAGGCGTCGCGGAGGCGTCATGGGTGGACATGCCTGTTACCTGGGAGCAGACTCCCTGAAGCGGGCAGCGCAACGGTGCAGCAGGCGAGCGTGCCCATTTTCCCCGGCCAGCGGTGAGGTGCCCGTTCGGCAACGCCGCAGACCATTTCCCCCGAGGGCGAATTTCGGCGTGATTGCACCGAAGCGGATTCTAGATGCGCAGGCCAGTCCAGCCAAGGGGCGCCCCGAGGCAGCAGCGCTGCGCAGGCGGTCGCTCGGGGCGCCTCTCGCCTCGTCAATCCTCCTTCGAGTGCCTACTCTGTCGATAACAATGGGAATCCAGCGGGGTTGCCATCCTCTTCATCGCCAGCAAGGAGCAAGCTGATCATGAACAGTGCACGTAGCTATCGTTTCACCTTTGGGCCCTGGAATATCAGTACGGGAGCTGATCCCTTCGGTCCCCCCGTGCGCCCCGAGGTGGAGTTCGCCGCCAAGATTCGTGAATACAAGAAACTCGGTTTCGACGGCGTGCAATTCCACGACGATGATGTCGTTCCGGTCGAACTGTCTCCTCAGGCCACCCTCGACGGGGTGCGCACGGTCAAGAAGATGCTGGATGACGAGGGGCTGTTCTGCGAATTCATCGCTCCGCGGTTGTGGGAACATCCCAACACGATCGATGGCGGGTTCACCTCCAATAACCCGGCAGAACGTCGCGCAGCGATCGATCGGGCCAAACGGAGCGTGGATATCGCCAACGCCATAGGGACACGGGATATCGTCCTGTGGTTGGCCCGCGAAGGAACGTATATCCGCGAGGCGAAGGATCCCCTGCGGTCGGCTCAGTATCTGCTCGATGCGGTGAATGCGTTGCTGGAGTACGATCGGTCCATTCGCATCCTGGGCGAGATGAAGCCGAACGAACCGATGGATCAAGCCTATCTGCCGACACCGGGACATTTCCTGGCGCTCTGCTACCGCACGGTGGATCCGGATCGGTGTGGCGTGCTGATTGAATCGGCCCATTCCATCCTGGCCGGGCTGGATCCCTCCGACGACATGGCATACACCTTGTGGCACAAAAAGCTGTGGAGTGTGCATCTGAACGATCAGAATGGGCTGAAATACGACCAGGACAAGGTTTTTGGTTCGGTGGATCTGCGCCGCGCCTTCAACACGGTCTGGGTACTGGAACGTGCGGGCTACGACGGCTGTGTCGGCCTGGATGTGAAGGCGATGCGCACCACCAAACCGGAAGAGCAGACCCGGCACCTGGCCAACAGCAAGGAGATCTTCCTGCGCTTGCTCGATGTGGTGCGGAGCGTGGATACCGCCCGGGTGGAGAGCTATCGCGCCGAGCGGAACTACGAGGCGCTGGAACTGTACATCATGCAGAAGTTGATGGGACGCTAACCGCTTTTTGGGCCGGGGACCAGGGGCAAGGCCCGCTCTGCCAGGAGAGTGCGCATGGCGGTTTGGATCCCTGGCGATGGGAAAAACCCAGTCCCTGGCCCGGTCGTGGCAGCTTGTTCATGGATTTTCCCCAGAAATCCGGGCTTTTGGGCCAATGTGCGATTGACATTCTGCTCAAGGCTATCTACTCTCGCACATGTTGTGTTGTGTCCAGTTCCATTGGATTTTCTCGGGGGAAAGCGATGGCCGACAACAAGGCGGCGAAACCGGAAGCGGAAAAGCCCAAGAAGATGACCAAGGCGGCGATCTACCAGGCGCTGGCCAACGAAACCGAACTGACGCGAAAGAAGGTCGGTGAACTCTTCGAGGCGATGACGAAGATCATCAAAAAAGAGTTGAGCAAGAAGGGACCGGGCGAATTCACCATTCCGGGCCTTCTCAAGCTGCGGGTGCAACGCAAGCCCGCGACCAAGGCACGCAAGGCGCCCAACCCATTCAAGCCCGGGGAAGAGATCACCATCAAGGCCAAGCCAGCGCGCAACGTCGTGCGGGCCCGAGCGCTGAAGGCTCTGAACGACCTGATCAAGTAAGGCGTAACACGGGCGGGAGCAGGGTTCGTTGATCGAGGAGTTGCCCGCCGGGCAGCCGCGATCCCGGCTCCGAGGATTCCTTGCGGGGGCGGTCCCCCGAGTCAGTCTGGTTTCCCCCGGAACTGTCCGCTATGCTTGAGACAGCCGGACGAATCTCCACCCAGCGTGAACGCACGTGCCTGGCGAGTCACGCGAGGATGTGATCGTGAATAAACGGAAACTGAAATCCAGACTGCTTGACGATGTGGCCAACTCCATGGAGCCTCGCGTTTACCAGGAACCCTCTCCCGCCCCAAGTGCGGAAGGCGAAGGGGAAGTTGCTTCCTCCGATCCGCCAGCGGACGTGTCTGCCGCACGCCAGGCCGACCCGGTCGCGGGTACTCCTTCCGAGGAACCGCCGTTGCCGCTTGCGCTGCCGGTTCCAGTCGACTCGCCCAGTTCCACCGCGCCGACCCCTGTGCCTCCTGCCCCAGCCTCCGCTCATGCTGGCCCGGATGCCGCTGCGCTTGAGGATCGGCTCCGACGGCTCGAAGATGTTCTCGCCGCGATCCAGACCCGCCCCACTCCGCCGCCGAGCCCCATGGCCACCACCTCGGCCGAGATGCTCATGAATGCCAGCCAGCGGTTGTTGCCCCTGGCCGCCGAGGCCCTCCAGGCCACGGGCACGCCGCGCGAGAAGGCCCTTCATTTTCAGTCGGCCGCACGCGATACCTCCTGGCTTCTTTTCGATATCTATGCCGAGGTGCGCTGCATGGTGCGGATGTATCTCGATCCCCGCTATCAACTCTCCTGGGTCACACGCATCTTTCCCCCGGTCCTCCTTGCCTGCATGGTGTTTTCCTGGCTTACCCTCGACGGCATGAAACTGATCGGTCCCTTCGTTGATCGCGCCGTCTTTCTGATTCTGGCGTATCTGCTCTTCCGCGTGCTGGGGCGTGAAGCCGTTCGCTATCGCCAGCTCTCGCCAGATTTGCCTCCCTCGCTTAAACTGTGAACCGGGGCCACGCCAGGGCTCCGTGCGCGTGCAAACTCTCCCGACTGTGCCTCACGAGGTTTCGCCATGATTCGTCTGGGGGTCAACATCGATCATGTGGCCACCCTGCGCCAGGCGCGCCGCGGCCAGGAGCCCGATCCGGTCGCTGCCGCCGTGCTGGCCCTCCTGGCCGACGCCGATGGCATCACTGTCCATTTGCGCGAAGATCGCCGCCACATCCAGGACCGCGATGTTCATCTGTTGCGACCGGTCGTCCCCCACCATTTCAACCTGGAAATGGCGGCAGTCGAGGCAGTGACCGACATGGCCTGCCTGGTCAAACCCGATCAGGTGACCCTGGTCCCGGAACGCCGCGAAGAACTGACAACCGAGGGCGGGCTCGACATCATCACCCACCAGCTGCCGATCGGGCGCGCCATTGAACGCTTGCATGCCGCCGGGATCGCGGTTTCATTGTTCATCGATCCCGAGGAAAACCAGGTGGCGATGGCCCACAAACTCGGGGTGGCGGCGATTGAGATTCAAACCGCCCGCTACTCGGAGGCGCGCACCGCCCAGGAGATCGATCTGCAACTGGCCACGCTGCGCCGTGCCACGGCCTGCGCCCTCGCGCTCAAGCTCCATGTGCACATGGGCCACGGTTTAAACTACCACAATGTCCAGGCCGTGGCGGCCATCCCCGGAGTGGAGGAGTTCAACATTGGCCACAGCATTGTCTCCCGCGCGGTGCTGGTGGGGATGGAGCGCGCGGTACGCGAGATGAAGGCGGCCATCCAGCAAGGTTACGAAGAGCGCCCGTGACGCCCTCCTGTGAGATTACCCCATGACCGACTACGCGCGCCACGAACACCACGATTTCCTGGGCGGAGCCGCACGAGCGCTGCACGATGTGCCCCTCCAGCAGGCGCTCGCCCGCCTTACCACCGTCCTGGTGAGTGGCAATCGGCGTGGATTCGCCACCCTGCCAGAGAGCAGCCAGCTGCGCGACCATGCCAAGCGCATCAAGGAACACACGCTGGCTCACCTGGATCAGTATCTGGAGGAACTGGAAGCCTCGGTGCAGCAGGTGGGCGGGCAGGTGCACTGGGCCGCCGATGCCGAGGAAGCCAGGCAACTGGTCCTCCAGCTGGCGCGCCAGACCAACTCGCGGCGCGTGGTCAAATCCAAGTCCATGACCAGCGAGGAAATCCATCTCAATCCCGCCCTGGAGGCCGCCGGCCTGGAGGTGGTAGAGACCGATTTTGGCGAATTTATCATTCAACTGGCGGGCGAGCGACCGTCTCATCTGGTGGCGCCGGCGGTCCATCATACGCGCGAGAGTATCGGTCAGGTGCTCTCCAAACATGTTGGGCACCAGCTTCCCGACGATCCCCAGGTGCTGGCGAAAACGGGGCGGCGACTGCTGCGCGAGAAGTTTGCCCACGCCGATATGGGGATCAGCGGAGCGAACTTCGCGGTGGCAGAGACCGGCACCATTGTCCTGATCACCAACGAGGGGAATGGCCGATTGACAACGGCCTGTCCGCGAGTGCATGTCGCCATCATGGGGATTGAAAAGGTGATCCCGCGCTGGCGTGATCTGCCGGTCTTTTTGAAATTGCTTGGCCGTGCCGCCACGGGACAGACGCTATCGGTCTACACCACGATTCTGACCGGGCCGCGTCAGCCGGGGGAACACGATGGACCGGAGGAGTTTCACCTGATCTTGCTGGATAATGGCCGCTCGCGCGTGCTGGCGACTCCTTTTCGCGAGAGTTTGCAGTGTATTCGCTGTGGGGCGTGTCTGAATGCCTGTCCCGTGTATCGCCGTATTGGGGGGCATGCGTATGGCGGGGTTTATTCCGGGCCGATTGGGAGCATCCTGACCCCGTTGTACGACAGCGTCGCGGACAACCCCCATCTGCCGCATGCCTCGTCGTTGTGCGGGGCCTGCCAGGCCGCCTGTCCGGTGAAGATCAACATTCCGCACATGCTCATCGGCTTGCGTGAGCTGCAACATCATGGCCGCGAACAGAAGCGCCAGCAAGGGAGTCAGCGCCTGGAACGCTGGGCCTACTGGCTGAGTTGCCAGGTGCTGGCGCGGCCGTGGTTGTATCGGCTCGCGCTCAGGATAGCTCGGCGTGTGCTCGGGATTGGCGCGGTTGAGGGGTGGCTTCGCTCCCTCCCCGGGCCGGGAGCCAGCTGGACCGCTGTCCGTGATTTTCCCGTTCCTGCGCCCCGCTCCTTTCGCGAGCGCTGGCACGAACTGCCCCCCTGAGCTGCCGAGCGGCACCCTGTGCCCGGAGACGAGCAACCCGTAGGATGAACGAAGATGCCTCACGCTCGTTGGCGGACTGAAGGCTCGCACGTGCAGGCAGCATTTTTTTGCAGAGGTGGAGAGAATGAGCAGTGAACCTCTCACGGGACGGCTGGGCTTGGTGGTCGGCGGCGGTCCCGCTCCTGGAATAAATGGGGTTATCAGTGCAGCCGCCATCGAGGCGATCGAACAGGGGATGGAGGTCATCGGTTTTCAGGACGGTTTCAAGTGGCTGGTGCAGGGCAATGGGGAACGCTGGCGCCGGCTGACGATCGACGAGGTCAAGGTGGTGCATTCACGCGGCGGCTCGATTCTGGGCACCTCGCGCACCAACCCGGCCAAGTCGGAAGCGGACATGGCCAACGTGCTGGAGGTGCTGCGTCGGTTGAACATTGGGGCGCTGGTGACCATTGGGGGCGACGACACCGCCTTCTCCGCCAGCCAGGTGTACAAACGGGCGGGGGGCGCCATTCGGGTGGCCCACGTTCCCAAAACGATTGACAACGACCTGCCTCTCCCCGGCTCCACGCCGACCTTTGGCTTTGAGACTGCCCGCCATCTGGGGGTGCAGATCGTGCACAACCTGGCGGAGGATGCCCGCACCACTTCGCGTTGGTATCTGATTGTCAGCATGGGACGGGCTGCGGGGCACCTGGCTCTGGGCATTGGCAAGGCGGCCGCGGTCACCCTCACCGTTATCCCGGAGGAATTCGAGGGGCGCCCGGTGACTCTGGAAGAACTCTGCGATATCCTCGTTGGCTCGGTCATCAAGCGCCGCAGTCAGCGCCTGCGCCACGGGGTGGTGGTACTCGCCGAGGGGCTCATTGAATCGATCGGCGAAAAAGGGTTGCAATCGATGATGGAGAGCGGACAGCTCAATCGCTATGGTCGGATTGTGCGCGATCCCCACAACCACCTCCGCCTGGGTGAGATCGACTTTGGCCGCATGATCCGCGATCGTCTGACCAGCCAGCTGGAAGAGCTGGGGCTCGATGTGACCCTGGTGGACAAGGATCTCGGGTATGAACTGCGTTCGGCCGATCCGATCCCCTTTGATGCCGAATACACGCGCGATCTGGGTTATGGGGCCGTCAAGTTCCTGCGCTCGGCGGAATCGGCCAAGTACGGAGCGATCGTCTCTCTGGTGGGCGGTCATCTGCAACCCTTGCCCTTTGAAGATCTGATCAACCCGACCACCAAGCGCATGGTGGCACGGCGCGTGGATGTTCACGGGGAAAGCTATCAATGTGCGCTGCGTTACATGATTCGGCTGGATCAGCGTGATTTCAGCGATTCACAGCGGTTGGCCAGCCTGGCCAGCACGGTCAACATGACCCCGGAGGCGTTCAAGCAACGCTTTGGCTACCTCGCCAACTCGCCAGCGCGTCATTAAGCGCACGTTCTGCGGGCCGGGCGCCGCTCTCCGAGGAGAAGGGCGCCTGGCCTGTTTCGTCTTTATGGCCTGGTGCTACTGCCATCCTGCCGGCGCAGGTTTCCCCAGCGCATATCGAAAGACGGATCGTCCTTGATGGGGAATTTGGCTGCCAGCTTCTCGTCCAGATCGATCCCCAGCCCCGGTTTGTCGCTCACATTCAGATAGCCATCCTTCACCTCGGGGCAACCTGGGAAGACCTCTTTTTCCGCCTGAGTAAACTCACGCGCTTCCTGAATGCCAAAGTTGGGCACCGCCAGGTCGAGATGGACATTGGCCGCATGACCCACCGGCGAGACATCCCCTGGCCCGTGCCATGCGGTGCGAACGCCAAAGAAGTCACACAACGTCGCGATCTTGCGGGCGGGCGTTAATCCCCCCACCTGCGAGATGTGGATGCGGATGAAGTCGATCAAGCGACCACTGACCAGCGGCAGCCATTCGTTAGGATTGTTGAAGAGTTCTCCCATCGCCAGGGGAGTGCTGGTCAGCGGACGTAGCTTGCTGAAATAGCCGACGTCTTCCGGGCTAAAAGGATCTTCCACGAAGAAGGGGTGATATTGCTCCAGGTCGCGGACCATCTGCATCGCCAGAATGGGCGGGATGCGCTCGTGCATGTCGTGGAGCAGTTCGACCTCGTCGCCCAGCTGTTTGCGCAGGTGTTCAAAGAGTTTGGGAATGGCGCGGGTGTACCGGCGCGGTTCCCACACCTCGGGGCGATTGTTGCTCGCCGTTTTCGGGGTTTCCGCGGGAGGGCGACTCGCTCCGTAGGTGGACAGCCCCTTGATCGATAGCTGCACGCGAATGTGACGATAGCCCTGGGCCATCGCCTTGCGGACCGCCGCTTCGACTTCCTGCGGAGTGCTCCCGCTGGTGTGGCGATAGGTGTCCACCGCCCGGCGACAGCGACCTCCAAAGAGCTGATACACAGGAACCCCCGCACGCTTGCCCAGGATGTCCCAGAGGGCGATATCCACACCACTCAGGGCATTGCCGAGCACCGGGCCATTGCGCCAGTAGGAGCTGACAAACGACGATTGCCAGATATCCTCGATCTGCAAAGGGTCTTTTCCGAGGAGAAAGGGCCGCAGATACTTGTCGATGGCGGTCTCCACCACGCGGGGCCGCTGGGTAAAGGTGGCACAGCCCAGACCGTACAACCCGGGTTCGTTGGTGAGGACCTTGACCACCACCAGGCGAATCCCGGCGGGGGCAGTCAGGATGGTTTTAACGTCGGTGATCCTGAGCGGAGGGAGTTTCTGCGCGCCGACGGCGGGGGGAGGCGTCGGCGCGCCAGGTGCCGTGTCCGCACAGCTGGCCCGGTCGTTGGGTCGCAGAGCGGCCAGACAGGGAAGACCGAGGACGCCTGCGCCCAGGCTCGTCCATTTCAACCAGTCGCGCCGTTGCATGGGTGTTCCTCTCTGGATAGGTGCGAAGGGGGAAGTATGGGGAGACGGCGTTGTCTGGGCGAGGGTAACTTGCCTGGCGCCAATGTCAAGGATCTCTTGACAACGCGAGCGGCGGTTGGCATAAGGCGCGAACCTTCACTGGCTCGTACGCACCTCGGGAGATTGCACGATCCGGCGCAACGCGGAGGGGACGTGTTGCGCGCACCGGCAGGGGGACGGTATGGGGCGAACCATCTGGCGATGCTGGGGAGCGGCGATGCTGCTGCTTTGTGGTGGCTGCATGACCGGACCGCTGCTCGACAATCCCGTTCGGGTCCAGCCGGTTGCCGAGGCGACCTGCAACAACCCGGCCTACATTCCGCTGGGCCCCTCGGCCTATGGAATGGTCTTTGAGCATGTGCTCGATGTGGTGGATGACTATTTTGAGATCTCGTATGCCAACCGCTACGATGGCCGCATTGAGACCTTCCCGATGACGGCGCCGGGGTTGGAACAACCCTGGAAGCCGGGGAGCCCGGATTTTCCGCAACGATTGCTCGCCACCTTCCAGTCGATCCGCCATCGCGCCGTGGTGACCATCAAGGCCGCGGAGGATGGTGGCTATTTTGTCGATGTGAAGGTCTTCAAGGAACTGGAGGATCTGTCGCGGCCCACGCAGGCACTGGCCGGAGCGGCCATCTTCCGCAGCGCTCCGACCGTCGAGCGTCAGTATGAGGTTATCGATGCTGCTGTCACAACGAGTAACTGGATCCCGATTGGTCGCGATGTGAAGCTGGAGCAGGTGCTGTTGAAGTGTCTGGAAAAGGTTGATCCCAAGGTGCTGGGGCAGTGAACGCAGGGCTCAGGAAGCTGGCGTCATCAATTCTTGCAGCTTGCGGTGGAGTTGCTTTAACGTAATGGGTCGCACCAGCACGGCGACGTTGGGTCGCGCGGTGATGCGGCGTACCCAGTCCGCCTGTTCTTCCGAGAGCATGGCAATCCCCGCACACGGGAACCCTTGCCGGGCTGCCTCGGCCATGATCCGCTCAAAGACGAGCAAACCATCCTCTCCCACCGTGCCCACATCAATCACCAGCCCATCGTACGGTTGCTGGCGAAAGCGATCGATGGCGCGGGCCGGATCGATGGCCAGAAAGACACGATACCCAAGCTCCTTGAATTTATCGCGAATGGGATCCTGCAAGCGGCCATCGGCCTCAACCACAAAGATGGCCTGTGGACCACTGCGGGCTGCGGCGCCGTCGTGTTTGGCACCCAGTTCGCGGCGAACAGATTTGACGGCTTCCAGCAGCTGTGCGGGAGTCTGGTAGCGCTGCTGCGGTTGCAAGGCCATCATCGTTTCGACCAGGTGGAAGACTGCCGGGGGAGCCTTGACGTCGTCACGCGTCATCGGTTGAGCTTCGAGGAAGCGATTGCGCGCCATGCGCGCGTGCCGATCGCGTGTCATGTTGAGCGGAGCACGCCCCGTGAGCATTTCGTAGGTGACACAGCCAAGGAAATAGATGTCGCTGCGCACATCGCCCGATTTGACGTTGGTCGCCTTCTCCAGTCCGGCATAATCGACGGTCCGCTCCACACGATCTTCCTCGCCCTTCATCAGCGGGGCGCTGCCGAAGATCTTGGCGAGCCCAAAGTCCACCAGCTTGGCGGTTCCCTGACTGGAGACCAGGATGTTGGTGAGCTTGATATCGCGATGCGTTAGCCCGCGCGAGTAGGCGTGGGCGAGCCCGGCGGTCATGTCTTCCAGGAGTTTGACGGCTTCGTTCGCTTCGAGTTTGTTGCGGATGGCCAGCAACTCCCGCAGATTCCCTCCTTCGACAAACTCCATCACAATGTAATACTGCCCCGTCGCGCTTTCCCGATTGACGGCGATGATCTCCACAATGTTGGGATGGTGGAGCGACATCCCCACCTTTCCCTCACGCATAAACAGGTCGATGCGCTGCTGATCCTCGCTCCAGCGCCGCCGCAGCACCTTGACGGCCACGATGCGCCCCGAGCGTGGGTCATCCGCGCGGTAGACCCGGCCAAAACTCCCCGAGGCAATCTTGTACAGCAAACGATAGCCGCCCAGGATGTAGCCTTCCTCGTCCCCCTTCATGAGTTTGCTGCTCATCAGAGGGGTGACGTAGCCTTTGCGTTCCAGGCAGCGCAGCAGAACGTCGGGGTCGGTGGTGCGTTTCCCGATTTCTTCCCACACTTCCTGCAGTTGAGCCTCGTTGACCAGGCCAATGCGTTGAGCGTTCTGAGCAATCGTGGCGGCGTCGAGATCGGCCATGAGAGTTCCGTCACAGACAGTCCGAACGAGAAGGGAGGTTCCCCGGTCCACTTCATAACTTGATTTATTTTACCGCTCTTTCTCGTCATGCCAAGCGACTATCGCGCGGAGACCGCATTATCGCTCAGATCCGCCTTTCTTCTCCTGGTTGCCAATTATGTGCTAAACTACGGTAACGCCTCCGCCTCTACGGTCGGCATGTGCGCCTACGCCCGAGCGAATGACTGCGAGGATGTGGCGCAAAAGACGATTGTGCAAGAGGTTATGTGCGTGACTACTTGTCTTGACCGGAAGTCTGCCCCGACCCGGCATCGCGCCCAGGAAGCCGTCCTCTCCGAGAGGAGAAGCAACGCCGATGTCCTTCGTCCGTAAGCGTTCCTGGGTTTCGCTGGCCGATGAAGTCCCAGAACTTACCACTTCCGGCCTGCACAATGTCTGGCATCTGCTGGAGAACTTTGTTCGTCAGCTGCAGCACACCGATGATGTGCGTCGCCAGATACGGCTTATCCTCGAAACCATCCGCGAGGCGACCGGTGCGGAAGTGGTGCTTCTGGGGTCAAGCGAGCCCGGGCAGCCGATCGAATTCCTGGGCGGACCGGGAGTGACCGAGGAATGGTCCCGGCGCGTGCTGCGTCATCTGTTGCCCAGCGTCACGGGCGGACGCGCCGATCTATTGCGCCCGAACTGCAAGATCCCCGGTCTTTCCCCCGCGCCGACCAGCGCGGCGATCATGCGCCTGAGCAAATCGCGCTCTGCCTGGATTCTCGCGCTTCATTTACAGGACCGCGTCTTTAGCGTGAGCGATCTGCGCCTGATGCGCCTGGCCCGGCGCATGCTCATCCAGCAGCAACAGCACACCCAGATGCACCAGCGCATGCATGAGGCGCTTTTCGGGCTGGTGCGCTGTTTGACCGCGGCCCTCGATGCCCGAGATCCTTACACCTGCGGCCATTCCGAGCGCGTCGCGCGCATCGGGGTGCGTCTGGCGCAGCAAATGCAACTGAGCGAAACGGAACAGAACGACATCTACCTCGGGGGGTTGCTCCACGACATTGGCAAGATTGGCGTCAATGACGAGGTGTTGCGCAAACCCGGTGCGCTTACTCCCGAGGAACGGATTCAGATTGAAAAGCACACGGTCATTGGCGATGCCATCCTGTCCCATGTCAGCCATCTATCGTACCTGCGTCCGGCGGTGCGCAGCCATCATGAACACTTTAACGGAACTGGCTATCCGGATCGGCTGGCTGGCGAAGATATCCCGCGGATTGCCCGGGTGCTGGCGGTGGCAGATTCCTGCGATGCCATGATGTCGGATCGACCGTATCGCAAGGGAATTCCCGCGGCCAGGATCGAAGCGATTCTCCTCGAAGGCGCCGGCAAGCAGTGGGATCCGGAGATTATCCATCACTTCATGGTGTGCCGCGCCGATCTGTACTCCGTTTATCAGCGCGGGTTGGGGGACTCGGTGGTGCGCGCCGTCGCCAGTGTTCTCCGCGAAACCGAGAAGAGCGGGAGCGGATTCATGACCATCCCGAGCATCTTTCTCCCCTCGCAGGCGCTTCAAAAATAACTGTCCGGCGCTCGCGGGGGATGGGTGCCCTCCAGATCGAGTGATTCGCGTGCCGCAAACCACTCCGGGGGAATGGCCGCGACTCCGGTGGAGAGAACAACAATTCCGCCCACGATGGCCCCGGTCGTGTCGATATCGCCGCCGGCCTGCACCGTGGTCCACAGAGCGCCGACCAGATCTTCCAGGTGTTTGCTTGCCACCCACAGGGTAAAGGGAACCGTATCCCACGCCAGTACCCTGCTCCCATTGCCCAGTTCATAAACGACCAGTTCCAGATCGGCATCGAGCGGCAGCGCATGAGCACTTTCGAGCAGGTCGAGGGTCATGCCGCGGGGGGTGAGCTCCAGCACCTTTTGCCAGAGGAAAAGTCGCCGTTGTGCCAGAGGGATCCCCCGGGTGCGCCAGGCACAGGCGGAGGCAACCGCAGCGGCGATGGCACCGGCCTGGCCCTCGTGGTGTGCATGCGTCACCTCCGCCGAGCGCCGCGCCTGCTCGACCAGCACCGGCCAGTCGTCCTCGGCGAAATAGGCTCCCACCGGGGCGACGCGCATCGCTCCGCCATTCCCCATGGAGCCCTGGCCGTCAAAGACGCTCCGCGCCGCCTCGGCCCAGGGGATGCCGCTCCGAACCTGGTTCAAGATCAGATGGGCGCCAGAACCATAACCGCGATACATGTCGCGATCCCAGCGCCGAACAAAGACCTGTGCGAGTTCATCCTGCTCGACGAATCCGCATCGATCCAGTACCTCGGCAATGCCCAGTGCCATCTCGGCGTCATCGGTGTAATGCCAGGGAGGCGGGGGCGCCTGACGACGCTCGAGGAGCGGATGATTTTTCGGCACAAAGAATTGACTGCCAAAGGCGTCGCCCAGCGCGATCCCTTCAAGGGCCAGCCGAACGCGCTGCATGCGTGCGGAGTGATCCGCAGAGAGAGAGGTGTTCATGGCCTCAGCGTAGCAAGCGGGCCAGAGGGGTGTCAATTAACCATCCAGCGATGCGCCCGGATCGCTCGTTTCGTTGGCGGGCTCGATTTCATCGATCAACTCACGAAGCGCGCGGGTGAAACTATCCCACTGCGGGATGGTCGGGGCATCGAGGTCAACACTTGCGCGTTGCTTGAGTTCGAGCGCCGAGCAGGTGTGTACACACCGCTGATATTCCGCCAGATCGAGCACCGTCCAGCCACACGGCAGGCAGAGGCTCCGCAACACGGGGAGGGGATCCCCTTCGCCGCGCACATCTGCATGGAGGCAAGAAATCGTGGCGGAGTCGGGACACCAGAATTCAATCGACAGATCCCCCTCCTGGTAGATGGTGGAGAGGATTGGTCGCAAGAAGGCCGCGCGCGTCTCGGCGGACATTCTGTCGAGATCAGCCTGGGGCGGCAGAGGGGGCGGAGCGAGGCCCTTGCCAGGCGCAATGCGTGCCACGTGGTCAATTACCATCTGTCGGTCGCCGAGGTCGCACCGCACCTCGTCGAGGTAGCGCACGATGTTGATTTCCCAGGGCATCAGTAGTCACCTGTTAACCTATAGAGGGTCTTAAATACCCACTTCTGTTCTCACGTCCAGACCACGCAGCCGAACAGTCCCACCAGGCTCCCGTTGCTGGTGAAGGCCAGCGCCATCTGCGGGAAGATACAACTGGATGCTCCGCGTTCACTCATGCCGACAAACGACGCGGCGTGCAATTCTGGCTGGGCGGCGAACCAGGCGAGGAGTCCCCGCCACGCTTTGAGAGCCTGCAGGTTGTTGTCCGCCAGGGGTTGCCCGCTCGCTCGCTGCCACCACTTGCCTGCCTGCTTGAGTGGGTCGATTTCCAGTTGTGCCTGGGGCCAGATGATTCCGCGAAAGGCAGTGCGCACGGCGGATTCAGTCATGTGCGGAGGCACCGGAGCGCCCACGTTGGCGGTGATAAAAAAAGGCGAAAACTGATGGTCGCTCTCATCGGCCATCCCCAGATAGGTCCCGGCCATGATTCGGGCTGCCTCGTTCGCCAGACGTTGACACAACGCCAGTTCGGCGGGGTCGTGGGCGTGCACAATCGTCTCCCCGGCGCGTGCAAGGATCCCGCAGGAATAGGCGACCGTTTGGGTCGAGAAAAAATTCCCCGGCCATTCGCCCGGCTTGTTCGCGCCGCTTGAATCGACCATGCACTCACGCAGGGGTGCCAACCGCTCCGCGCTCACTTGACAATTGCGAATCATGGGGGGGTAGAAATCCTCAAGGGTGTTGTCAATCGAAGAACTTCCTGTGCGAATGGGAAACCTGGTTTTCACCTTTTTGGACCTCGTCTTACTGGGAGGCCAGCCAGAGCAGGAGACGCTCGAAGAAGGCGTACCACTCCTGGCCTCGATCGACGACGTCATTGTCATACGCAGTTTTCAGCACTTCCAGCACCTTGTGGTAGGCGGCATTCCATCCGGAGTTCGGAGCTTGTCGCAACACAATGCGGGCGGCATCCTCGCATTCGGAGAGCCGGCCGTAGAGCACACCTGCATCGCCACGAGCGCGGCTGAGGAGCATCACCGTCTGGGCGATGTGGGCAGCCGCCTCCAGATCACGCCGGTGCATTCGAACATTCTTGAAATCCTGAATCGCGTGCGTCGATTCGTGAACAATTGTCGATTGAATGCGCAGCAACGACCGGCCATTGCCCTGGTAATAGAGGTTGTCGCGAGTGGACCGATAGAGACCCAGCGGCGCGTTCTTGTGCAGGGCATCGGAAGTATCCGGCACCTGATACTCATACACGTCGATATGGCCGGATTCGATCAGGTTGGCTATTCCGTGGTAGTAAGAGGGCTGGTAGGTAATCCCTTTCGCGGTGAAGTGGATCTTGCCAGTGTTGCCCGGGTTACTAATGATCTGCGATATGCGCCGCTTGGCGGCTCCCGAGAGTAAGCGCAGATGTCTCCAGTGATACCCTTGTTGTTGTTCGCGCAGCCAACTATCCAGGTGTTGGCGAGCGAGGTCGGTCAGATTCGCACGATGCAGGATCTTGAAGAGATCGGAGCGTTCGTGAGGGGTGATGCGCCACTTCTTCCGCCCCACGGTATCGATGTCGAGGGCGCGCCGGATAATGGTGCGAATCTCACCGAGGCTTATCTTGTTCCCCAGGGAACTGTCCCCTCGGATGGCAGTTTGATACGCCGCCCGAATGCTCGCGTCCAGCAATTCGCTTGCGTGCAGTGTCATGCTCCTGTCCTCAGCAAAGGAATCTGATGGGGTTGTACCAGCGTATCCGTCCGGAGAGCCAATCGCGGACCGAACGCCATCATTTTCCTGTCGCGGATTCGCTGTTTTGCCGAGATTCAGGGCTTTCCCCGCTCCATCCCCACTCCTTGCGCCGGCATGGTGGTGAGGCCGGCGCAAGGAGTGGTGTGCGCCTCAATAACGCGCCAGGGCGGCGTCGGCGGCGGGGGTGATCAGGTCGTCGTCGTTGTCGCTCAGAGCAGCCAGGCATTGCTGCACGCGTCGCGCTGAGTAACGCAGGAAATAGCGCCCGATGATCCAGTCGCGTTGCACCTCGGTCGCATTGCCGTTGCCGACCGTCGCGAGGTGATCGAGGCGACTCAGGGTGCAGGCGGAAGCGTACAGCTCGCAGGCGGCATCGGCGAGGCGCTCCTGCACATACTGCTTGAACAAGATCTCCTCGCGATACTTCACCAGCATGCGCTGCACCGCCAGGCTGAAATCACGCACCAGAGTGCCGATCTCCTTGGCGTGTTTGCGCAGCCGCTGAGAACGTACCGGTACCGCCGGGGTGGTCAATCGTGCCTGCACCTGCTGACCGACAAAGTTGAGCAGGGTGCCAAACTGACGTTGGTCCCAGGCGTTCTTGACGCCCAGAAACACATCGGCAACCGGCTTGATCCCCACCATGGCGATGAAGGCGCGGAGCACATCGTTGGCGCCCTCGCCGATCATGTTGATGCGGGCATCGCGCATCATGCGTTCATACGGTTCGTTGCTGAAGTAGCCCTGTCCGCCGTAGATTTGCAGGGTATCGTTGACGATCTGCCACAGTGCGTCGGTGGACCACACCTTGAGCATCGCCGTTTCGAGCATGTAATCGTCTTCCCCGCTATCGATGAGGGCGGCACACTGGGTCGTGGTGGCCTCCATGGCAAAGGCGTGGGCGGCCATGTAGGCGATCTTCTTCTTGACCAGCTCGAACTCACTCAGGGTTTGCTTGAACTGGCGCCGTTGCCGGGCATGCAGGACGGCAGCACGCACACAGGTCTTGGCGGCCCCCGTGCAGCTGGCGCCAAAGGTCGTCCGGCCAAAGTCGAGCACGGTCAGGGCGATGCGCAACCCCTTGCCTACCTGGCCAAGCACGTTTTCTCGGGGCACAAACATGTTCTCGAAGGCGAGCCGGGCTGTTGCCGTGCCACGAATCCCGCACTTGGGCATGCGCGCCTCGACCACCTTGAACCCTGGCATGTCGGGAGTCACCAGGAAGGCGGTCACCTTCGTTTCGGTGCTTCCCTCGACCGGAGTGCGCGCCATCACCGTGAGCACCTGAGCCAGCGCGCCGTTGGTGATGTAACGCTTTTCGCCGTTGAGGAGGTAGCCCTTGCCATCGGGGGACGGCGTGGCCTGCGTTTGCACGTTGGCCGCATCGGACCCGGCCTCGGGTTCGGTGAGCGCGAACGCAGCGAGTTCCTTTCCGCTCACCAACCCCGGCAGCCAGCGTTTCTTCTGTTCCTCGGTGCCAAAGAGGAGGAGGGCGCGGATGCCGATGCTGTGGTGGGCATTGACAAAGACCGCCGTGGAGGAACAATGGCCGCCAATCACCTCCATGATGCGGCAATAGGCGCGCTGGGAGAAGTCCCGCCCGCCAAACTCCACCGGAGCTGTCATCCCCAGCACACCCAGTTTGCCCAGCCCCGCAATCACCGCGGGTGGAATATCTGCGTCACGATCGATGGCGGCGGCGTCGATGTGCTCGTCGGCAAAGCGGCGCACCTCGGCGACCGCCTGGTCCACCACCTGCATTTCCTCGGCGTTGAAGTGGGGAT
>JAKOSN010000039.1 GCA_029777335.1 Planctomycetota bacterium | reverse complement strand
CACCCGATCTTCTCGGTATTGGCTCAGGAGGCACGGGAACTTGGGTTGCGACTTCATTCGGATCGCTGGGATCCTTTTGAGTTCATCGACCTATGCGAACAGCACCGAGACACGGAGACCGAGATGGAAATGCTGCTCCGCCACATGCAGCAGCGCGAATGGGAACGCCTCTTCGCCTGGTGTTACACCCAAAGCGTCGAGGGTGGCTGAATCTTTGCGATACCGATCCTGCGAAACGAGTTGCGTCCCTTTTTTCTCTCGGGATCTTGCCCGGTGCCTGCCGAAAAAAGTTTCCCGACAAGCAGGTGCCGCTTTCACGCCTCTTGCATCACGCGGGCGCGTAAGGCCTGGGCCGTCTTCTGGACCTGACCTTTCTTCTTGACGTCGGCGGTGATCATCTTCGCCACCCGCGGGTCCAGCGTCATCTCCTCCAGGTCCAGCTCGCCCAGCAACTCCTGCCACCGCGCCAGAGGCTTGTCCTCGTAACCGATCTTGCTGAGAATCCGGCTATCGCCGGGGAGCAGCTTGTTAAAGTACCCCTCCCACTGCGCCGGCCTGAACAGCTTCAGGAAGTGGTCCGCGGACGTCTGGGCCGCGCGCGAGTACCCCCACAGGTTACCGAGCCGGACGCACAGCACGGCCGTGAAGCAGTCGGCAAGTGCGGGACCCGGGATGGACGTCCCGAGCTTGGCGAGCGTCGCCATTGGCTTCGGCTCGTTGTGGAAGTTATCGTACGCGAAGTGCGCGGAAAGCACGGCCCGCGCCGCGGCCCGGAACGTCTCCGACCGCAGCGACTCCGGCACGAAGTCGAAACCCCGAACTGCCATCAGAGCCCGCCGCAGCCCGGCGGCGGCGATTTTTCGGTCGGCGGCCTGGACGATGGCGTAAGTCTCGCCGGTCTGCCACTTGTCCTTCTCCCGCAGGTTCGGCCACATCGCCGGCAGGAGGGCGTTGATGTTCCCCGCGGCGTGTTCCAGCTTCGCCCCAGCGGCGTTCTTCAGTTGCGTCAGGAGCACGGTCAGCGTGGTCCGCACATAGAAGTACGGCGAGTCCGCCAGCGCGTCGGCTTCCGCCGAGTCGGCGTCGAGAGTTTCCGACTCCAGCTTCGCCCTCAGCTCGAGGAACGGTTGCTGGGTCCGCGAGAGCGGCACAGCGAGGAAGTTCACCACGCAGCTGCGGAGGATCGTGGTCGCCTCGTCCGGGTACATCTGCTCCTGGCGGGAGACGTCCGGGTCGAGAAAGTGGCTAACGAGGTTCTGCCCGGTGCGCAGGCGCAGGGCCTCCGTGGTGTTCACCATCCCGAGCTGCTCGGCCAGCTCGATCGCCTCGTCCTCGCGGATGTCGGTCATCGGGTTGGACGACTCGTCGAGGTCCGTCCGGCCGAGCATCTCGCCGACGAACTCCATGCCGAGCACGGAGAGCTGCTTTTTCAGGGCGGCTATGGCCTTCGACCACACGAACGTGGCCGCCATCTCGTAGGCTCCGGTCTGGAACGCCTGCACGATCGCCTTCTTGTCCCTGTCGTTCAACTGGACGGCGCACTGGACTATGTCGGGCGGCTGGGCCGTCGGCGCGAGCGCCAGCGGGACAACAGGGGGCCAAGGCACCAAAGCTGTATCGCTCATGATTGCACCGCCACTTCCATACGCCCGTCCTGTGACCGGAACAACGCCGCGTGGAGGGCACCGCCCACGTAGCCGCGGAGGACTGCGAAGGCCCGGCTCCGCGCCCCGCCCGCGCTGGACTGGCTCACCCCAGAATCCCTCCCGGTTTTCTGAACGAAGATGCGAAACGCCCGGATCGAACCGTCCGTGCCGAGGACCGTTACGCCGTCACTCGCCATCATACCCTTGAGCAGCGATTCCTGCGACCTCAGCAACGACGCCGTTGCGACGGCCTTCTCACTGACCGCCGCGAGCATCGTCTTGACGAGCGGGATCGGCTCGGCGAGGACGACACCGTCCGACAGCTTACTCCGGTCCAGCTTCTTCTTGTGGGGCACCGCCGCCAGGAGCGAGCCGTGGCCACCCCTCAGGCAGTCGGTCAGGACCCGGGCGAGGTAGCCCGCCGCCTGCTTCCTCGCTTCCTTAGCGACGTCCGAACACGCGGCCGCGGCGAACTCGGAGATCTGGCCGCTCATCGCCTTGTTCGAAGGTGCCGCCGTGGTGAGTGAGATCTCCAGCCGCCCGCCGTTTCCGTTGATGATCTCGACGGTGTTTTCGGCGCTGTGGCGGAGGAGCACCGCCGGCAGGCCGGAGGACGTGAGCGCCTCCTCGGCACCCGCGGAGTACGACTCGGCGGACGGGCGGAAGAGCCCGAAATCGAACCCGTTGGTCCGCCGGCGCACGTAGACGCACCACCCGTCGATCGCGAGCGCGGCGCAGTTCTTCAGGACGGTCACAGCGGCCTTCCGAGGATCGTCCGCCTCTGACGTCTCACCGATCGACAGCGGCGTCGAGCCCGGCGCGAGGGCTCGCAGGAGGTCCGCTTCTCCCGGCCCTATCAGGTACACCTGTGGGAAAAGCCGCCGCTCCTCCTCCCGGTACGCCGACAGCAAGGACACCAGCTCGCAGCCCACCTGGTGCGTGACGCCACAGTTGATGGTGCCGCCCCCCAGGTGGCTCGCTACCATGCCGAGCAGGTGCTCTCGGATCGTCCTCTGCTCGAAGGTGTCGGCCATCGCGGGCGCAGCTCCCATCCACTCATGATCGCCTGAGCAAGAACATTTTAGGTGGAGCACCACCCGGCGACGAGACGCACTGAATCCGCACTGAATCCGGTGCGAAGCGTCTGGACACCTGGGTTGTGGGGTATCTGTTGAAAGTCGCAAGCTTTATAAATTCAGGAGCTTACGAAAAATCGATGGCCCGCCCGCGTGCTGGCACGCCATCATGCATCGGCGCGAGGGTGACTTTGCCAATAGCAAATACTGGTGGCGTCGCGTCGGCTCGCATCCAGTCGTGACGCAGCTGGTCGAGCAGGCCCCGAGCGTGAGGTGCCACTTCACCGATCCCTTTGCTTTCGTTGACTTTGTGGAGAGAACGCTTGGCACCGGCACGGCCAACGCGGAGCTGGCCCAGCGGGTGCAACAGCTCGAATGGCAGGGATTGTTCGCGTGGTGTTTTGAGCGCGCCATCGGGAAGTGACGCTGCTTCTGACCGAGCACAAACCCTGGGGGGAACTGGAACCGCCTGCAGGTGGCTTCTCGCGGAATGGCCGTTCTCCGATCCGGCCAGCACCAGCGATCTCCTCGTTTGGGGCCATCATGGCGGAAAGGCGGCGGACGATCTCATGGAGGGTTCCCTCCAACCCGCAAGCCTGTCAGCCCAGACTTTGCGTTGGCGACTCCTCTCCCCTGAGACTCTGCGAGCTATGCTTGTCTGACGCTTCGCTTCTTCATCCTGGGAGGATTCGCGTCATGCAAGCGCTGTGGCTGGCGATGTGCCTCGGTATCGGTCAGTCGTCGCAGACCACGCCGGCTCCCCTCGGAACGGTCATTCGCGATTTCACTCTCCGCGATCATCGTGGGGCGGAACGGCATCTGAGCGACTGGCGCGAGCAGAAGCTGGTCGCCATCGTTTTTCTCGGGGTCGATTGCCCCCTGGCCAGGCTCTACGCGGGGAGGCTGAACGAGCTGCAGGCGGAGTTTGCTCCCCGGGGAGTGGCGATTGTCGGGATCAACTCCAACCAGCACGACAGCCTCAGCGATCTTCGCCGTTATGTGCAGCAGCAACAGGTGAAGTTTCCCCTCCTGAAGGATAGCAACAACGCCGTCGCCGATCTCTTTGGGGCAACGCGAACTCCGGAAGTCTTTCTGCTCGATCAGGAGCGGAAGGTGCGCTATCGTGGTCGGATCGATGATCAGCACAGCGTGGGGATTCAGCGTGCGAAACCGGAGCGCCGCGACCTTGCCCTGGCGATGGAAGAACTCCTGGCAGGCAAGCCCGTCCGCGTGGCAGAAACCACTCCTTCCGGGTGTTATATCGATCGCCTGGAGCGCCAGGACAGTCATGGACCGGTCACCTATCATCGCGAGATTGCGCCCCTGTTGCAGAAGCATTGCCAGGTTTGCCACCGCCCCAATCAGGTCGCTCCCTTCCCCTTGACCACGTTCGAGGAAACAATTGGCTGGGCCGAGACGATCGAGGAGGTGGTGCGCCAACGCCGCATGCCTCCCTGGGGCGCCAACCCTGCCCATGGTCATTTTGCCAATGACACTCGACTGAGCGATCAGGAACGCCACCTCTTCAAAGAGTGGGTGACAGCGGGCTGTCCACGCGGACGTCCCGAGGAGGAACCCCCTCCCCCGCATTTTCCGGAGGGCTGGTCGATTCCCGGTCCCGATCGCGTGTTGACCATGCCCCAGCCCTTCACCGTGCCCGCCGAAGGCATCCTGGACTACCAGTTCATCGAGGTCGATCCGGGGTTCATCGAGGACACCTGGATCCGCGCTGCCGAGGTGCGCCCCGGGAATCGTTCGGTGGTTCATCACTGCACGATCTATCTCAAGCCCCCAGGATCCACCGCGCTGCGTACGCAGGGCGCTCTCGGCAACTACTGTCTGCTCGCCTGGGCGCCTGGGACTCTGCCGATGAATCTCCCCGAAGGTATGGCCAAGCTTGTGCCGGCGGGGTGGAAACTGGTGTTCGTGGTCCACTATGTCGCGACGGGCTCGGTGCAGACCGATCAGACAAGTGTGGGTCTGGTCCTGGCCGAGCGCAGCAAGGTGCGCAGGGAGGTGGCGACCTTTTTGCTCGAGGATCTTGACCTGCGCCTGGCTCCCCACCAGGCGAATGTGCGCGTCGAGAAGGCGTGGGTCGCTCCAGCGGATGTCCTGCTCCTCTCGCTCTTTCCCCACATGCACTATCGGGGACGCTCTTTTCGCTACGAAGCGCATTACCCCGATGGGCGGAGCGAAATCCTCCTCGATGTGCCGCGCTATGACTTCAACTGGCAATCGAGTTATGTGCTGGCAGAGCCGAAGCGTTTGCCGAGGGGAACTCGCCTGGTGGCCAGCGCCCTCTACGACAATTCCCGCGCCAACCGCGCCAACCCCGATCCAACGGTGGAGGTGCGCATTGGGCCCCAGAGCACCGATGAGATGTTCAATGCCTACTTTGATTGGGCGCTCGCCGATCAGGACTTGACCCAACCACTCTCCCTCGGCGAGTTCGCCCAGCGATTCGCTCGAAAGTTGACTCAACCGGTGGTTTTGGGCACGTTTCTGCTCGCGGGGGGCGTTATTATCTACGGTCGCAGATTACGCCGACAGACTCGGGGGAACCTCCCCACTGCCAGCGGATGATTCTGGCTCAGTGTTCGATCTGCATCCACTCAGGGGAAACCGCCTCGAAGCGGGAATAGAGATCCTCGGGATCAATCGGATGGTGGTCGAAACCTGCTCGTTGCAGCTCTTCTTCCAGAACGGAAACCACTTCACACGCGGCGAGATATTGCCGCGTGAGCTGATCGCCTTCCTTCACAAACGAGGTCGTCTCTGCATAGACCTTCTCAAAATCGTCCTTGCGTGCACGCAGCATGTGAGTCCAGAAGAGGCTGAGGCGCTTGGCGAAAGTATCCTGCGCCTCCCCCGGGCGAGAAAGCACCGTCACACAAAGATAGTCATCCAAGGGTCCAAACTCCTGTCCAGGGCGCCATCGATCGGGACAGATTCGCTCCTTCCCTGTTGAACGCTCCTCCTCGTCACGGTATCAGTGCTCCACGAGGCTGGCAATTCCCGGCTGGCTCATCCCTTGCCGAAGGCGGTGTGCGATCTGGGGACAGTGAGCCCCTCTGTCAGGGCCCCAGCGTCTTCAAGTGTGGAATTTAAATCTTTGTGTATAAATACTTTACACAGTATCGCTCTTGCCGCTAGTCCCCCTCTCCCTCCTTCGGCCTGAAAGTTGCTCACAGGATGTTGTGCGCTTACGGGTCTCTGGTCAACACTCATGAAGGAGAGGCTATCATGACATTCTGTCAACTGGGACGATCTCTCTTTGGAATCGTGGTTCTGACACTGCTGGCTCTTGCTCCGCGCGCCCTGGCGCAGCCGGGTCCGGACTCCGAGCACAGGAAGGACATGCAGCTCTTTCACTATCTGCTCGATCACCGCCAGGACATCACCCGCAAGGTGACCAACCTGAACGATGGCGTGGAGACGGTGACAGAGTCCGCCAAGCCGGAAATCGCCGCCAAGATCCAGGAACACGTCGAGGCGATGTATAAACGCCTCAAGGAAGGTCGTCCCATCCATATGCGGGATCCTCTCTTCGCCGAGGTCTTCCGCCACCATGAGATGATCACGTTCACGATGGAGAAAACGAAAAACGGCATCAAGGTGAAGGAGACCTCGAAGAATCCCTACGTCGTCAAGTTGATTCAGGCCCATGCGGAGGTCGTAAATAAGTTCCTGGCCAATGGTCGCTTCGAGATGCGGAAGAATCACGAGGTTCCTCCCAGACCGATGCCGAAATAACACCCACGGCACGGGCGCTCACTTCCAGGATGGCGACCACTACAGTCCCTGAACGCGGCCCCTCACCTGATTGTCTCACTGGAACAGAAGGGGACTCTCATGCTGTTGCATCAACGGTTTGTTCCCGGTCTGGCGATCGCATCCTACATCGTGGGCGATGAGCGCACTGGCGAGGCCGCGGTTATCGATCCCACTCGCGATGTGGACGATTTCATCACCTTTGCCCGGGACAATGATCTCCACATCAAGCACATCCTTGAGACGCATGTGCACGCCGACTTTCTCAGCGGAGCCCGGGAGTTGAAAGCGCGCCTCCATGACGAACCGTTGATTCACTGTTCCGGCCACGGCGGACCGGACTGGACTCAACCGTACCCCGATCGGCTCATCCACGATGGCGAATCGCTCGCCATTGGAGGGTTGCTCCTTGGGGTGATCCACACCCCGGGCCACACCCCGGAGCATCTGATGTACAGCCTGGTCGACACCACCCGCAGCCTGGCGGTTCCCTGGCTCCTGTTCACCGGGGATTTTCTCTTCGTGGGCGATGTGGGCCGCCCGGACCTTCTGGGCGCTGAGGCACAGAAGGAACTCGCGCACTTCCTCTATGGCAGCGTGTTCGAGAAGTTGCCGATTCTGCCGGATTTCACCGAGATCTTTCCGGCGCACGGCGCTGGCTCGCTCTGTGGCAAAGCCCTGAATTCCCGCCGTTCCTCCACCGTTGGCTATGAGCGGCGTTACAATCCTGCCCTGCGCGCCGGGCCGGAAGACGAGTGGGTGCGAACCCTTCTGGCTGGCATGCCGCTGGCACCGCCCTACTTTCGCCGAATGAAACGCATCAACAAGGAAGGCCCCCCGATCCTTGGGGCTGACTTGCCGGGGCAGAAACGCTGGAGCGCCCGCGAGGTTCAGGCCCGAACGTGCGCGCGCTGTCTCATTCTCGATGTCCGCTCCAAGGAAGCCTTCGCCGCCGGGCACATCCCCGGCGCGATCAACATTCCCTTTGGTCCCAATCTCGCGACGTGGGCTGGCTGGGTGCTCCCCTACGATCATCCCACGTTACTGGTGCTGGAGAACCCTGGCCAGCTGACCGAGGTCACAACCCATCTCTTGCGCGTTGGCTTCGACGACATCCTGGGCTATCTGGAAGGAGGAATCGACAGCTGGGAAATGGCAGGGTATCCTCTGCGTTCGCTGGCCACCCTCTCTGTTCATGCCCTGCAGAGGAGTCTGGACCACGGCGGACGTCACACGGTGCTCGATGTGCGCACAGAGAATGAATGGCACGCCGGCCACATTGAAGGCGCGCTGCACATTCACGGCGGAACGCTCCAGGAACGCTTTGGCGAAATCCCGCGCGATCGCCCCGTGGCGGTGATCTGCGGATCGGGCTACCGTGCCTCCATCGCAGCCTCGTTTTTGCAACGCGAAGGCTACGAGAACCTCAGCAATGTCCTGGGCGGAATGAGCGCCTGGAAAGCCGCGGGCTTCCCGATGGCCCAGGCGTAGGTGATGGAGGACCAATTTGGTGGCTGAAACGACAACCACGACACCTGAACCCGAAGATCCACGCATTCGTCTGGCTGCCGAACGCACGGTGCTGGCCTGGATCCGCACCGGGCTGGCGCTCATGGGATTCGGCTTTGTGGTCGCTCGTTTCAGCCTCTTTCTTCGTGAACTGGCTGCCACCCGTCCGATCCCTGCGCCAACCAGCACGGGGATCTCTCACTGGCTTGGGATGGCTCTTGTGGCCATCGGCGTGCTGGTGAACGTGGTTGCCGGCGTGCAGCATGCACGCTTTCTCTCGCGACTCAAACGGGGGCAACCCTATGTGCCGCCACGCTGGTCGTTGGCGGTGGTTGTGACTGTTGTGATGGCCCTGGTCGGCGTCGGGTTGACCGCCTACCTGATTCACCTGGGCCCCTGACATTTGGTTGTCATTCAGGGTACAACAGATAGGGGCGGCGCCGTTCCAGGAATTGTGTCACGCCACGTTGCCAGGCTCGTTCCAGATCGCGCGCCACAGTTCCGCGCCGAATCCCCTCGGACGTTCCCTTGTGACATAGTAACACCTCAAGCCGCTCCGTTTTCCACTCCTCACGGTAGAGACGTCGCAGCGTGGTCGCCAGCACCATCCCGGTGTGAACGGGCTGAAATCGCGCCCAGTCCTCGATGATCAGCTGCACCCCACCACAGTCCTTCCCTCGGTAAGGACTGCTGTTTGGAGTCAGCCGTACCGGGATCACCCGCACTCCCGGCAATTCCTCCCCCTGAAGCGCCCCCGCGAGCTTCCGTTCGTCAATCCAGGGCGCCCCGACCCATTCAAACGGTCGATCCGTCCCCCGCCCCACGCTCAGGTTGGTCGTCTCCAGCAGCCCGATGCCGGGGTAAAGGTACATGCCAGTCAAACTGCGCAAGTTGGGTGACGGGTTGATCCACGGCAACCCGGTACGATCGAGGAAATCGCTCCGTCGCCATCCTTCCATCCGCACCACTTCCAGCTCACAGCGAATCGGCTTTCCTTCGCTGGTTTTCCGTTCGGCGTTGAACAGAAGCGCCAGTTCTCCCAGTGTCATTCCATGGCGGACAGGAAGGGGATGAAAGGCAACGAACGATTCCGTGCCGGCGTCCCGCACTGGCCCTTCAACATCGCGCCCATTGATTGGATTGGGCCGATCCAGAACAACCACCGTGAGACCGTTCTCCGCCGCGGCTTCCATCACCAACCCCAGGGTGCTCATGTAGGTGTAGAAGCGACATCCTGCATCCTGAATATCGTAAATAAGGGTGTCGATTCCTTTCAGTTGCTCTGCGGTTGGTTTGCGCCGTTCCCCGTAGAGGCTGTAGATGGGCAACCCTGTCTTCTCATCCTTGCCATCGGGCACGCGGGCATCGACGCTGCCACGAATGCCATGCTCCGGGCTGAACAGTGCCACCAACTTGACCTCCGGCGCGCGGAACAGCAGATCGATCGTCGACTGTCCCTTTTGATCCCGCCCGGTCTGATTGGTGATCAACCCGACCTTGCGCCCTTTCAGGCGAGCGAAGCGTTCACGCACCAGAACATCGATCCCGGTAAGCACAGGGATGCGCTTGAGTGGCGGCGGAGTCCCCAGCGCCGATGCAACAAGGGTGGACACCTGGCTGCGGACGCGGGTGACGTTCCCTTTCCCCCGCGGATGCACGCGATTGCTCAGAAAGATGACCGCCGTCTGACTCTGCGGATCGAGCCAGAGCGAGGTCCCGGTAAACCCCGTGTGGCCAAAACTCACCCGGCGCGGGAAGAGATCGCCTCGATTCCCGGAGTAGCCTGTGTCCATGTCCCAGCCGCGCGTGCGCCAGCCGCCTGGAACCGCATAGGGGGTGGTGAGCGTGCGTACGGTGGCGGGGCTCAGGATCTGCTTGCCCTGGTGACGCCCTTCTTCCAGCAGCAGGCGAGCAAAGATCGCCAGATCGTCGGTAGTGCTGAAGAGCCCCGCATGGCCGGCGACTCCGCCCAGGAGGCGGGCCCGGGGATCGTGCACCTCTCCCTTCAGCCAGCGCTCACCTACTTTTTCTGTCGGGGCAGCCCGTTGGCGCAGCTTTTCTTCGGGACAAAAGCCGGTTTCTTTCATCCCCAGCGGAGCAAAGAGATGTTTGTGGCTGAACTCCGCCACCGATTCACCACTGAGTCGTTGCACCAGTTCACCGAGGATTACAAAGCCAACATCGCTGTAAAGGAAGCGTTCACCCGGTGCCGCCAACGGTTTTAGCTGACAGATCTTTGTCATGGCGGCGTCATGTCCCTGGGCGTAATCGGCGAGGGCGTTGTCTGCCAGGAGCCCACTGGTGTGGGTGAGCAGATGCTCAACAGTGATCTTCTCCTTGCCGTTCTTCCCAAATTCCGGCCAGTGCATGCCAACCCGATCACCCAGGGTAAGCTTCCCCTGTTCAATCAGAAGAAAGATCGAGCTGGCCGTTGCGATCGGCTTGGTCAGCGAGGCAAGATCAAAAAGAGTGTCCGCAGTCATGGGCACGTTGCCAGGCTCCACCGCGCGATTGCCGTGCGCCTTGCGATACACCACCTCGCCCCGGTGGAGCACAAGAACCACCGCCCCCGGCATGTTGCCCTGGTCAATGGCTTCGCGCACCACCGTATCAATGCGAGTGAGCCGGGTCACGTCGATCGTGGGAGGAGCGGCTGCCCTGCTGCTTCCGGGGAGAAGGAGCGTCCAGGCGAGGAGGAGCACGGTGCGCTGTAACATGGGTGGCGCCAGGAAAGAGGACTGGCCGGACAACAGTCTGAGGGGCGTCAACCACGCCGTCGCCCAGACCTGTGCCCGGCCGCAGAGTTTCCGAGGACATGGAGCAGATTCTATCAGAACATCACGCCAATCTGAAGCGCCAGTCCTTCCAGGGAGAGATCGCCCTGACGCCTTTGCGTTTTCCCAAAACTGTTGCCGTCCACAAAATCAACGCTGTCGATGAGATTGAACCAGTTGGTCATTTCATAACCGAATTTCACTTGCAGATGATCGGTGATATAAGCCAGGCCGATTCCCATCTCGGCCACGGGTATCATGCGATCGGTATGCTCGGTGACATTGATGGTGGTTTGCGAACCGTTGTTGATCGTCTCACGGAGAGAGGACCGCAACTCGCCACTCACCAGCGAGCCATACATCTTGGCATAGGCGCGTAGCCCACCCAGGATGTGCCAGTACCCCTCGCCGCCCACCCGGATACCAATGCCGTCAAAGCTGATCGGACTGTTGACCAGCACCTGTCCCGCGCCAAGAGGAGTGGCGTCGTAGGCAACGTTAAACTTCTGCTGAATGCTCGCGATCCGCGCCCCACCTGCAAGGCGAATTTCCAGGCGATCATTCGCATCGAAGCGTTTGGCCAGTTCCAGATCGATCACATCGTAATCAAGATTGCTTGAAGCACGTGCACTGTTCACCTGATCAATGCTGGGGTTGGTGAGCGTGGCGTAGAGTGCCCCGCCCGCAGGCGCCAGCACGGTCCGATCGTCCTTCGCGTGCACATAGGTGTAAACGCCATCGGCCTCCCAGCCATCATGGAGCTTGTAGCCGGCCCCCAGCCGATAGGTGAAGGACCAGTTCCAGTCCATCGACTGAAAACTCCCATCAATGGACGAGTTGAGGGTAGGATCGGAGATGGCAAAGTTATGCGCACTGCGCCGCGCCTTGAGAGCCAGGGCCTCGCCAAAGGCAAAAAACGAGCCAGCAGAGGCCCCGCCCTCGCCCACCTCTTCCGGGGAATCAGAAACGTAATGCGGCATGACATCCTGAGGGATGGTCTGATGAACCGCGGGGCTGTCCGGTACGACCGGAGGTGGAACCGCGAGGGTGGGCGGAGTTCCCGGAGCCATGGGGCTCTGTGCCTGGATCGAGGTCCCGGCGAGCAGGATGGCGAATCCGACCGCTGCCGAGCACCATGGGCTCGTACGCATGGAAACCTCCCCCGAGATGAATCGGTGACCCGAAACCACCAACCCGCTTCCCTGACAGGTTGGCGACCTCGTTGGTTGACAATTAGAGATGTGGAGCGAGAGGCTATAGCGTCTGTTGAGAAGAGGTGCAAGAGCGCTTTTCCTCCTCCCCATGTCCACGTGTGCAAGGTCTGAACCTCGGGAAGGACCGGGAAAGGGGCCCCGAACGCGAGCTGATGCCGTTGGAGAAATCGTTCAATCGCTGCAGGACGCAGGAGCCGCCCATCCCTTGGTTTCACTCAATCCCTTAAAGTCGCTACTGCCGGTATCCGATATTGCCTGAAGGAAGCCAGCGACTCGCGGGGAGTTCTCAGTGAGTCGAGACGGCGTGCCTGCGTAAGCAGGCCCCCGTCGCAGGGACGTGTGGGGGCACACGCTTCAAGCAGGAAGGGAGTGGGGAATGCGCAAGGTGCGAACACTAATGCTGATCGCGGCCCTCGGCCTGCCGTTCGGGCTGTCAGGGTGCACACCGTGGAGCCCCGGCTTCTGGCCGTTCTCCATGGGCGTTGCCACTCCCATTCCCATGCCGCCGTGGGTGACGGAGCGCATGCAAGAAAAGCTGGTGCACAAGAACGATTTTCGCACGGCGATCCTGCCTCCCTTGCAGCCTGGGGCGCCTGCGCCGCTGTGTGAGGATCCACCAGACGAGGCCCAGATTCTGCGTGCCATGCCCCAGATCTGTCGTGGGGTTCCGTATTTCTATGAAGAATTCCGCGATGACATTCAGATTGTCACCGAACGTCTGGTCGACAAGATCGATCCGCCGCGCTTCTTTCCGCTGATCGGTCTGGCCCAACTGCATCACTGCCATTACAAGTGCACGGTTTACTACACGGAAACGCTTGAGAGCGGCTATCCGTTCCCCTACCAGGCCAAGCGCCCACGCGTGGAAGTGATCTACATCGACAAGGATCATCTCCATCTGTGCCCTGGAGGGAACGATACCGCGCGACAATCGGTCACGCGTGATGTGAGTGGACCGTGATTGTTCGCCTCGACAAGATTGTGCCCCTACCTGCGGGGGAAAGGACGGTGGCCGACGCTTCCTCCTTCCCCTTTCCGAATCGTCACAGGCCGGATGTACCCGGCCTCTTCCTCCCGCGGCGGGACTGACAGCCCGCGCGACACTTGACCTCATCCACGGAGAAATCCATGAAGAGGGTGTTCGGGCGTGCCGGCTGGGCCCTGTTCGCCGCCGGCGCTCTGGGATTGACAACCCCTGCCGAGGCGCAGTGGACCCCGTATGCCACCTATAGCAACCAGGTCATTGTGCCGCCGACGACGGCGCCGACCACCCCTGCGCCGGTGAGCGCTGTCCCGCCTCTTCCCATGATGCGCGTCGCCCATGTTCAGCAGGTTGAGGCAGCCACCCCAGCCCCCGCTGGCCCGGTACGCCTGGAAGCGTTGAAGGTTGAACTCGCGTGGTTGAGCGATGTCAGCACCTTCGGCTACAATCTGGCCGCCATCCCCGGCGAGGGCGACCTGGAGTTGCGCGGCTACGTCCCCAGCGAGCAGGTGCATGAGATCGCCCTGAGCCTGGCTCGGGAAGCGACTCCTCTCCCCGTCCAGGACTACCTCAAGGTTCAGGGCAACCTGTCCACCCGAACCGCCGGCGTTCCGGTGGCAGAGATGGAACGAGAAGCCCACCGCGTGATCGGCGACTATCTCAAGGATCGCGCCAATAAGGTCGAGTTCTCGATCCGGTCCAGTGGTCAGGTCACTCTCAAGGGGCAAATCCCGTCCTACGAGGAAAAGCTGACCGTGAGCCGCAAACTCCGCCAGGTGCGCGGGGTGACGAGTGTGGTCAATCACCTGGTAGTCCCGGCGTCGCTGCGCAACGGGCAGTTGGTGGCGCCACTCAGTGCCGACGGAAAGGATGTGGTTTCGGCGAACAGCATGGTCGAACCCGCGACCCCCACCTTACCTCCCCACCCGACTCTCTCCGTGACTCCGAGCCATCCGGTGGAACACGCGCCTCGGCCGCGTGTGGTCCCCCCCACGATGTCCGTGCAACCGATGCGGACCTCCTCCACCGGAGCAGTCCCGCAGATGACTCCGCGGCCGACGGCGACCATGCCGACCGTGACCACTCCGCCCACGGTGGCGATGCCGCCTTTCCATGCGACTCCCGCGCCCATGGTGACTCCTTCGAGGGAGATCAAGGCGTTGACGCCTCCCCTGCTGGAGGCGCCCGCGCTCCCCTCCGCCCCCACTCCGCCGAGTTTGCCCAAGACCGGTTCACTCCCGCAGGCGGAGCCGTTGACTCCCCGCACGACCTCCGTGAAACGTCCCAGCTATTTTGCCACCAGCAGCACGACGACCACCACGGCGAAGACTGCTGCGACAGGCAACACCGATCCGAAGCCCTACACGGTGCCGATGACGCACTGGCGGCCCTCCGCCACAGGCCAGCCGACGGTAAAAACGACAACCACCACCGCCAGCACAACGAAGCCAGTAGCGCCGACAACGGTATCCACCACCAAAGCGACGCCCAGCACGACCGTGTCGACCACTCCGGTCACGGCCAGTTCGCCGTACAGTTTGTCGTCGCTGTCGTCCTCGCTGCATTTGAAGTCCGCGCCCCCACCAGCGCAGACCTCCTCGGCGTCCCCCTATGCCAGCGCGAGCCACGCACCGACGTCGGTGGCCAGTGCCCCGAGCGGTGTGCCTCAGCCGACGAGCAAGAACAAAGCGTTCGCTCAGGATAAGGTGGTCAGCACCAGCGCGAAGCCGACGCCCCCCGCCCACCCGACGACCGTCGCCGCGGTGTGGACGCCCTCCAAAACTGCCACGACTGAGGTGGTCAAGACGAGCGCGAGTCAACCGAAACCGGTTCCTCCGCCCGCGCCTCTGCCCGAGCCGGGGGTCGATCCCAAGGTTCCTGCGAAGCCCTACGAAACCACTGGGGTCGTCTTTTTCACGGGGGAGGATCCTGCCCCCGCGCTTTTCACCGGCGAACCGATCGTGCCGGAGAAACTGCGCCTGAGCATTGTTCGCCTGTGTGGCAAGGACGTGAGCGCTGTTCACGTGGTGACTCACCCCGATCACACGGTTCACGTTCAGGTCCACGTGGTGAGTAAGCAGGTGGAAGATCGCGTGGCAAACGAGGTGTTGCAGCTGCCCGAGATGGGCGCCCCCAATGTGAAGCTGGAAATCACCCACGCCAGGTAAGGCCCGCGGTGAGGTGAAGACGAGCGCGACCAGCCCCGCGCTCGTCTTCGCCAGCTTGTCTTGACACGCGCCGCGACTTTGTGCGAACGTACCTCCCTCCCAGTTCCTGTCATTCTGGGGAGGGAACGTCCATGGATGGTCGATCACATCTCATCGTTGGCGAACGGTTGCCGTGCTCGCTGAGCCTGGTTATCCCTGCTTACAACGAAGAAGCGGGCATCACCGAGGCCGTTCTGGAGGCCGAGCACGCGTTGCCCTGGCTCGTCAGTGCCTACGAGATCCTGGTGGTGGACGATGGCAGTAGCGATGGCACCTCCGACAGGGTACGGGAACTGAGCCAACAGCGGTCGCGTGTTCGCTTGTTGCGCCATCCCCGGAATCGTGGTTACGGAGCTGCCCTGCGCACCGGCTTTGAGGCGGCTCGCTATGAGCGCGTGGCCTTCACCGACGCGGATTGTCAGTTTCACCTCGAGGATCTGATCCCCTTGCTGCGGTTAACCGAGGTATATCCTCTGGCGGTCGGCTATCGCATGGATCGGCAGGATCCCTGGCTGCGGTGCTTTTTCTCCTGGGGTTACAATACGCTGGTGCGCACGCTCCTTGGTACACGGGTGCGCGATTGTGATTGTGCGCTGAAGGTGTTCCGCCGCGAGGCACTGCAGGATTTGCTCCCGCAAGCCACGGGCTTCTTTGTGAATACCGAGATGCTGGCCCGGGCCCGGCGAGCGGGGCTCGCCATCGGAGAGGTGGGGGTTCGCCATCGCCCTCGTACACGCGGGCAGAGCACCGTCTCGCTGATGCAAATTCCTCGGGTGCTGCGCGCCTTGCTTCCTTTCTGGTGGTCGCACACCTTCGGCAGAACTGCCCCCCTTCAGCG
Source organism: Planctomycetota bacterium (assembly GCA_029777335.1). Taxonomy (GTDB): domain Bacteria; phylum Planctomycetota; class Planctomycetia; order Gemmatales; family Gemmataceae; genus JAKOSN01. The sequence continues at coordinate 21,678 of JAKOSN010000039.1, read as the reverse complement.
GCCAAAGACACCCGTGCGCGCGGCTTCGCACAGAGCGACCACGCCGGGATGTCTGGGGCGCCGGTCCGCCGAAATCGCATAATAGCGCTCGCGAATATCCTCGATATGACCGAGCACGCGCACCTGATAGCTCGCCGTGATCTCCGCATCGAGGACCGAGGGAGCTGCAAAGGCGCCTGCCCCGCGCTGACCGAAGAGCATCATCATGGTGCTATCCTGAAACTCCCCCCGCACCACAGGGGTCAGGTGGTTGCGTTCCAGCCAGTTCTCCAACCCCTGCCGCAAGGTCGACGGCCCCAGCGGCATGAGCACCGGGGCCTCTTGCAAACAGTGCGGAAATGACCCGGAGAGGCGCGCCGCGAGGTCTGGCGCGGCATACCAGCTGATCCCACACTCTCCCAGCAAATGGTTAAAACCGCGCACCCTGGCGTTGTTCCCCAGAGGCGTGTCGAGCAGGACCACATCGAGCGTTTGCACCGCCAGTTCCACAAGCAAGCGCTCGGGGCGATCCTGCTGACAGACGAGGTGAATCGGTTTCTCCACCTTGTAAACCGCTTCGAGGAACCGCTCCACCAGCAAGCGCGGCATGGTATCGCCCACTCCAACCACCAGCCGTCGTGGCCGCTGGCGCACATGCCCTTTGAGGGCATCCTGCAATTCACGCCCCAGGGAAAAGATGTCGTTGGCGTAGGTAAACACCAGTTGACCCACCTCGGTCAGCTGCAGGCCGCGTCCCGAGCGGGCAAAGAGCTTTTCGCCAATCCGCCTTTCAAGAGCCTGAAGCTGGGCGCTGACGGTCGGCTGGGCCACGTCGAGTTCGGCGCAGGCAGCGGTGATGCTCCCGCTTCGCGCCACAACCCAGAAGTAGTACAGATGGTGGTAGTTAAGCCAGTCCATGCGTTGATGAAAAAAGCGTAGAGGATGCGGCGATTCAGAGAAATTATCTATTTGTCCCGGGGCGACGAACGGCAGAGAATATTCATAGAAGCCCGCACAGGCGGGAATGGATCACGGTCCCATGTTGGAAAGGATCGATTCCATGCGTATCGACGTCCATCGGCAGAGTATCTTCCTGACCCAGGCCGTCCGAGACCACATCGAACGGCGGCTCGAGTTCGCTCTGGAACGATTCAGCCGTCGGATCATTCGGGTGGCCGTCCACGTGGCAGAGACGAACGGACCGCGAGGAGGCATCGACAAACGGTGTCGGCTTATCGTGATCCTTCGTTTCGGCGAGCAGGTTGTCGTCGAAGAAGAAGGCGATGATCTGTACGCCGTCATCGATCATGCTGCCGAACGGGCGGGACACACCGTCTGCCGCAAGATCCAGCGACGTCGAACCTTGCGAGCCTGAACAGAAAGGACCTCCCTGAGTGATGCGCGAGCAAGGATGAAGAAGGCCGGCAGGTTCGCGGCGTTCTTCATCCTTCTTCTTTTGGTGCCCACCTATTCGTACTCCCACTTGCTGAGCCAGCCATCTTTGGTCTGTTTCTGAAACGCCTTCAATTTCTCCTTCAAGGCTGCTAACCGTTTCGCCTGCGCCGGATCGTCCGCCAGGTTCTTGATCTCATCGGGATCGGTTTGCAGATCGTACAGTTCAAACGCCGGCCGTTGGAGATACGCGCGGATGGTTCGTTTGCCGTAAAGGGCCTCCTTCCCTCCCTTGAGCGCCTCCTGCCACGTGGGCGCTTCCCACAGATCCGAGGCGAAGGGAAACGAGAGCCCATGAGCGATATTCCAGATCAATTTATAGCGCCTCTCACGTACCACTCTCATCGGATAATACATCTGGATCTCGTGAAACGAATGGGAACAATAAACACAATCCCAGCCATCTGGTTTCGTTTGCTCAAGGATCGACAGAAAACTCCGACCGTGAAAGACAGGCCTGGCAGGAAGCGCCTGGGCGAAGTCGAGGATCGTCGGGGTGAGATCGACCAGGCTAATCATCGCCTCATTGACAATTCCACGAGTTTTCACGCCGGGATTTCGAGCGAGCAGCGGTATACGCAGCCCGGGTTCATACACGGTGGTCTTCGCGCCAGGGAAGGCAATGCCATGATCGGAGGTGAAAAGAATCAGAGTGTCGTCCCATCTCCCCGCTTCCTTGAGAATCTCGACAAGACGCCCCAGTCCCTGGTCCACCCGCGAAACCGACTGATAATACTGAGCCAGCTCCGCTCGACAGGCTCCGCTGTCTGGCAGAAAAGGTGGAACAATCACTTCCTTCGGATCGTACGTGATGGTTTTCACCCCGGGATAGCCTTGCGCCCGATTCCCAAACCGATCAGGCTTGCCCGGGAGATCCTGCGCCTGCCCTCCACCTCGATGAGGATCAGCAGTGCAAAAATAGAGGAAAAACGGACGTTCATCCTTGGCAGTGATTAGCGTCTTGCAGTTGTTGGCCATCTCCACCGGACTGCGAGCATTCCCTTTGAGGGCGGTCTGGAAGTGGTAGACCTCCTCGGGGCCAACATGAAACTTCCCTATGCGAGCGGTGCGATACCCCGCCTGTCCCAGGAGCACCGGCAACGTTTTCAAGGCTTCAAAGGAGCGAAAATGGTGGAAGGAATGCTCGTGGCCATACTGACCAGTCGCATGATTGTGCAACCCGGAGAGGATCACCGACCGGCTGGCGCTACAGCTGGCAGTGGTGCAAAAGGCGTTGGTGAAGCGCGTCGCCTCGGTTGCCAGGCGATCCAGATTGGGAGTTTTGATAACCTTGTTCCCGTAGCATCCCAGATCGGGGCTTAAATCGTCGGTGACAAAGAGCACCACATTGCGCGGGGCACCTTGTCCCGCGCCAGCGAGCAACACGGTCAACACCAGAGAGAGAGTCCCACGCAGCCCCATCGCGTTCTCCTTCATGGTTTGAGCACAACGTGCTTGACCTTGTCGCGCTTGTAGGTGTAAGTGATATGAACCAGACCATCAGAGGTCTGAATAATCGCAGGATAGGAAAACTCTCCGGGAGTGTTCTCCAGTACCAGAGGCTCCTGCCACGTTTTGCCATCCCTGGAGACTGCAACGTTGAGGGGTGAACGGCCCAGGCGGGTGTGGTTGTAGACCAGCAGATGGCGTCCATCCTTCAGGGTCACCGCATCGATCCCCGAATTGGGATTCGGTAAAGAGGTTGCCTTCATCGGGCTCCACGATTTGCCGCCATCGTTTGACCAGCTCTCGACAATCTTCCCCTGTTTACTTCGGCAGAGAATCTGGAGTTTCCCCTGGGGATGGACGAGAATACAGGGTTGGATCACTCCAAATTCCTTGGGATCATTCAGAGGTCCCACCGATTTCCATTTTTTGCCAGGATCTCTGGTACTCTGCATAAAAACACGCCAGCCGCGGTCTTCGCTGCTGGTGCCACACAGGAGGGTTCCATCAGGCAATTCAACCGGTTTGTTCTTGACCGGGCCCCAGATTTCATCTGGCAGTCGTTGCGGTTTGGACCACGTCTCTCCCCCATCGGAAGAGGTCATCACCATCCCCCACCAGGTCGAGGGGCTTGGACCAACCTTGTAAAACAGAAGCAACGGCCCCTTGCTCGGTTGAAACAGCACCGGATTCCAGCAGGGATGACGTTTGCCATCTGGTTGTACGCCGTTGGCCACTTCAACCGGAGCCGTCCACTGCTTACCACGTTTGCGACTCACCCAGATGCCAACATCGGGGTTTTTCTCTCGGGTGCCACCAAACCAGGCCGCTACCAAACCACCGTTGCTCTCGGCGATGGTTGAGGCATGGCACTGGCGGAACGGTGCCTTTTCGTAGACAAATTCGCTTGCCACGATCTGAGGTTGCGGCGAATCCGCACGGACAAAAAAGCTCACGAGCAAAACAGCAAAAAGGGAGAGGAGAGGTTTCATCTTCAAGGAGATCCTCGAAATCACCAATGCAACAGATCGCATTCCAGGCGCCAACACCGATGGAATCTGGATGGTCAGCCAACCCGAAGCCTTCGCAAGGCTGGTGCCATCGAGGCCAGGGTTACTTCTGCTCCCTGGGTGGTGGCTTCTTGCCGGGTGGGGTCCACTCTGCTGGTTTCGGAGTGGCAACGCGCAGCGGAGCAGTATCTCCCTGTCGTTTCTGTTCCTTCTCCAGCAACGCGAGAAGATCCCGGACGCGGGATGCTTGCCCCGGTTGATCCGCGAGATTCCTGATCTCATCCGGATCGGTTTGGAGATCGAACAACTGGGTTTTATCGATCTGGGGATAACGAATGAGTTTCCAGCGCTCGTCACGGATCGCCCGTTGAACGTTGCGGTAGGCGAACAGGAGATGCGCTCGCGCTGGCCGGGTGGGATCCTTCAAGGTGGCGGTGAACTCGATTCCCTCGCTTGATTTGGGGGCAGGGATTCGGCACAATTTGCCAAGGGTTGGTAGCACATCGAAGAGATAACACATGGCAGCAGTACGTTTTCCCGCCGGAATCCCAGGGCCCGCAATGATCAGTGGGACTCGCATCGAGTGCTCGTACACATTTTGCTTTCCAATTAAACCGTGACTCCCACGCGCCACCCCGGAATCAGCGGTGAAAACAACGAGGGTATTGCTGGCATACGGAGAGGCATCCAGGGTATCAAGGATGCGTCCCATTTGCGCATCAAGGTAGGAAATATAGCGATAGTACTCCGCATTCATTGCACGGACCTGTTCGGGCGTCCGCGGCCAGGGCAGGAGCTTTTCATCCCGAATAACCATCTCACCGTTGTTAAAGGGATGTTGAGGGAGAAAGTTCCCCGGCAGCGGCATTTTGGAAGCATCGTAATGGATTGGAAAATCCTTGGGGACAATGTGCGGGTCATGCGGACCATCGAAGGCAACGTAACAGAGGAAAGGACCCTTTTTATGGGTTTTCAGAAAGCGGATCGCCTCCTCGGCAAAGACTGCACATGCGTGCCGGGGAGCCAGGACGGGTTTCGAGAGTTTGCCCTCGGTAAGATCGCTCAACTTTGCCTGCATGGGGTTGGTCATTCCCCCGGCGAAGACCGAGCGAGCGATCTGAAAACTCCCGCGAATGGAATCGGGACCATTGTGCCACTTCCCACTCATGAACGTGGTGTAACCATTTCGACCAAATGCCGCGGGCCAGGTTTCATCGCGTTTGAGCTTTTCATCAACACGGAACAGAGGTTGCCCCGTCAGGAGCATCGCTCGGGAAGGAACACAGGTTGCCCCTTGCAGACCCCCTTGCATGTAAGCACGCTCAAAGCTCAGCCCTCGTTTCACCAGGCGATCGAGGTTTGGGGTTTTGATCACCGAGTTACCAAGAGCCGCAATCGTATCGGCACGTTGATCGTCGGTGAAGAGGATGAGCACATTGGGTCTGGCAGGTTCCTCTGCTGCATGCGCGACGGAAAGGGAGAGCGTTAGCAGTGTGCTCAAGACAAAAGTACTTCTTGCCAGGCATTGAAGAATCATCTTGATGGTCCCTTATTTGTTCGGCTGCGCGGAGCCGGGGAGATTTTGCTTTGCCAGAGTTGCATAGTCGTTGAATTGCCTGGTCCAGATGGCGGCCAGCTCACGAACTTTTTCAGGTTTTTCGCTGGCCAGATTCTTCATTTCCGAACGCTCCGCCGAGAGATCGTAAAGCTCCCAGGGAGCCTCTTTCCCAGCAGCAACGATCTTCCAGTTCCCCACCCGAAGCGCACGATTCCCCTCGTGCAACCACCACAACGAATCATGAGTGACGGAACCATCCCTGGTGAAAAGAGGCACCAGACTCATGCCTGGAGGCGGTGGCACCGGCTTCCCCTCCCATTTCTCGGGACGCTTCCCCCCAACCACCTGGAGAACGGTTGGCACGAGATCGATAACGTGCCCTGGAGTGTGGCGAAGTTCCCCGCGCGCAGCGATTCCCTTGGGCCAGTGGACGATCAGCGGAGTGGAAATCCCTCCTTCGTGCACCCACGTCTTGTGACGTCGGAAGGGCGTATTACACATGGTCGACCAACCTGGACCGATGCTGAGAAAAGTGGCCGCCGAACCAGGTGCCGCGCTGGGATCATGCCCATCGCCACGTACCATCATCTCGGCACTGGCCCCGTTGTCGGAGAGAAAGAAGATGATTGTGTTGTCGAGGGCATCCATGGCGCGAACCTGGGCGAGCACGCGGCCAATCTCACGATCCATGCGATCCACCATCGCGGCATGGACTGCCATTTTCTGCGCCTGGAACTCACGCTGCGTCGGGGTAAGCTCCTTCCAGGCGAGCGGACGATTCACCTCGTTGGGTCCCAGTTTCTTGATGGCATCGGGAAACGCGTAGGGCGGGCCAAGATCCCGTTCAACGGCGGAGAGCGCTGTCCCTGCGATTTTCAACGTTTGCAATCGTTTCCAGCGTGCTTCGCGCATCGCATCCCACCCCGAAAGATAGGTCTTGCTATAGCGAGCGATGTCCTCTGCCGGCGCCTGTACGGGAAAGTGTGGACAGGTGAACGCCATGTACTCAAGGAAAGGTTGGTTGGGATACTTCTCTGCGTGTTCTTTTAAGCATTTGATCGCATGGGACGCAATGGCAGTGGTTGTGTAATACCCAGCCTCCGGCTTGACCGGAGGGAGAGGTTTATCGTCCTCAGTGTGTTGCCGAGGATTGAAGTGCCGGTCATGGTCGTTCAAGCTGTACGAATGATCGAACCCGTTTTTCAACGGCTTTCCATCCACATGCCATTTGCCGGAGTGGTAGGTGCGATAGCCAAGGGGTTTCACCATTTCGGGAAGGAGTTTCGCCCACGGCGGACGGATTCCCTGCCCCCCACTCTTAACCCCGGGAACCGTATCGCGGCGCACCTGTTGCGCGTAATATCCAGTGAGAAGGGCCGCACGCGACGGCCAGCAGCGTGCGGTGTTATAGAACTGGGTAAAGCGGAGTCCGTTTTTGGCAAGGGCGTCCAGATTGGGAGTGGCGATCTCTCCTCCGTAGCAACCCAGATCGGAATAGCCCATATCATCGGCAACAATGATCAGGATATTTGGCCGGGTCGGCTCCGCACCACGAGCAGTCTCCCACGGGTAAATCCACCACACGGACAGAAGAAAGACCCACTGGAGGAGTTGTTTCATCTTGGAGTTCTCCCGTTTGGAAGCTGGCGAACCGAGTGCTCGTTCTGGAGAGGATGGGACCGCTCGCCTCCGAGGTGGCAGCCATTTTCCTTGCCTCGTTACAAAAAATGTCACGCAGTGCTCCTTTTGTCCGGTGCAACTCCAAACGCGAAGACCTGCAGATCAAGGAGCCCTCGTAGCAACCGATTTCCTGTCATTTCTGAGGAACGTTCGCCTTCCATCCTGCCGCAAGTTGCCTGGCGAGCTTCTCGACGACTCCCTTGTTGGCGGGGTCGCTGGCAACATTTCTATCTTCGTCTGGATCGGTTTGGTGGTCGTAGAGTTCGCGAGCAATCACTTCATTGGTCCCCCGTTTGCGCCACTCCACATAGCGATATCGCTCGTTCCGTACCGCGTACCCCATCAGGGGGCCCGTTGCCTTTCCTCCGCGGGGATACTGGCTGAAGGCAACTTCCTTCCACGGTTTCCTTGGATCCTGCAGCAGCGGAGCGAAGCTGTACCCTTCCACGCCCTTGGGCTTTGGTAGTCCACACACCTCGGCAAGGGTCGGATAGATATCGACAAACTCAACAAGCGCTTCACTGGTTTTCCCGACCGCTTTCTGCCCTGGAACACTCACCAGCAACGGAGCCCGGGTGGCCTGTTCATAGTTGGTGTGTTTGCACCACATACCGTGGTCGCCCAGGTGCCAGCCGTGATCTCCCCACAGAATCACCACGGTGTTCTCCGCCAATCCCTCGTCTCTGAGCGTGTCCAGTACCCGGCCAACCTGTGCATCCATGTAGCTGATCGCGGCATAATAGCCATGCACCAGCTGACGAGCCGTTTCCCTGGGAATCGGGCCCGTTTTTGGAATGGTGTGGTACTGCCTTAACTCCCCACCAAACTGAGGGGCAAACTTCGGAGCATCCCTCGGTGGTGTCGCGGATTCAGCGACCGGTAGTTTGCTCGGTTGATAGAGATCCCAGTATTTCTTTGGAGCGACGAAGGGAAGATGGGGTTTAACAAAGCCAACAGCCAGGAAAAACGGCTCGGCTTTCCCCTTGCGCGTTTTGAGGATTTCGATGGCGCGGTTCGCCGTCCAGCCATCATTGAGGTAGTCATCCTTCACCTCGGGTGCCTCGAAGGGCAGACCGCGCACCTTGGAGACGTCCTCTCCTTTGCTTTTGGCCTGTGCTTTTAGTTGGCCAAGAACTTTCTGACCATCGGCTCCGAAGTGTCTGCCCTTGGTCGGCTCCCATGGGACACTCCACGAGGGGGGATCGTTATACCCCCCGTGGTAGATCTTGCCAATTCCGTGGGTGTAATAGCCGTTGTTTTTGAAATGTTGCGGGAGAGTTACCACGTCCGGCAAGGCTTTGCGGAAATGCGTGACCAGATCGTACACCTGAGTGGTATCTGGACGACGCCCGGTGAGGAGCGAGGAGCGGGAAGGACTGCACACCGCTTGCTGACAATAGGCGCGAATAAAGACCACCCCGCGGGCAGCGAGTTTGTCCAGGTTCGGGGTCCTGGCATGAGGATCCCCCGCACACCCCAGCGCCGGTTTGAGATCATCCACGGCGAGGAAGAGCACATTCATTTTCCTGGGTTTCTCGGCGTGGGTACTTCCCACAACCCATGCAATCACTGCCAGAGACAGGAACAGCCGAGTCATGATTTCTCCTTCCACCTGGACCAACGCCCGCTACCTATCCAGCACCGTACGAACATGGGTCGCGAGGAACTCGAATGGATTCCGATTTCCCCCCAACAAGCCTTCACTTGGTTTGACCGTAGGCGGGCTTCCACACCCACGGGAGAACGTTGGTGCGCCGGGCATAGGTCTCCCACTGGCGCACCAGATCCTTGAGTTTGGCTGCCTCACGCGCGGCCAGATCCTTTGCTTCGGTTCGATCCCTGGACAGGTCGTACAGTTCCCACTTCCCGTTGGGGCCCTTTGCGACGGCTTTCCAATCTCCAACACGGATCGCGCGATTCCCCTCATGCTCCCAGTAAATCGCCTCGCGTGAGAGGGGTTTGTTGGCGAACGCTGGCAGCAGGCTCTTCCCTTCCAGCGGAGTGGCTGTTTTTGGATAGGTCGCTCCCGATACCTCGACGAAGGTGGTCATCAGATCGATCAGGTGGCCGGGCTGTTTGCGCAACTCTCCTCTGGCGGAGATCCCCTTGGGCCAGTGGACAATCAAGGGAGTGCTAATCCCTCCCTCGTGAACCCAGTGTTTGTACTCACGAAATGGGGTGTTGCTGACGTTGGCCCATCCCCGCCCGTAGGCGATGTAGGTGTCTGCTGGTCCCGGGAGCACGTTGGGGCCCTGTCGCACCGGATACCCCTCGCGCGTTTGTTGTGGCACAAGCGCCATCTGGAGATCGGTTGGTTTCATGGGAGGCAAGGTCGGTTTCGCTCTTCTTTCACCATCGGATCGTTCCTTGACACGGTTGCGCCCCATCGCTTCCGCGCAACCGCCATTATCCTGCAAAAACAGAAAGAGCGTGTTTTCCAGTTGCCCGGTCCGTTTCAATTCGGCGACAATCCTCCCCACACCCTGGTCCATGCGATCCACCATGGCAGCATAAATCTCCATGCACGCCACCTCGCGCTTCTTGTTCGTGACGGAGTCCCACGCTTCTGCCTGGGGCGACATCTCCTGGGTCGGATCGATCAAACCGAGTTTTGCCGCCCTGGCAAAGCGGGCCTTGCGAATCGGTTCGTAGCCGCCCTCATACTTCCCCCTGTACCGGGCGATGTCCTCCGGCAAGGCATGCATCGGCCAGTGGGCAGCCGTGTAGGCCACATAGAGGAAAAAGGGCTTTCCCTTGTGTGCGCGGTCATGGTCGCCAAGAAAGCGCACCGCGTGGTCGCTAATGGCATCGGTGAAGTAATACGTTTTTGGAGTATATTCGCGATCGGCATAGGGGGATATTAGCTCGTCGCCGCGCGCCAGCGTGTAGGGATCGTAGAAACTCCCTCCTCCAGAGACCATCCCATAGAAGCGATCGAATCCGCGATGCAAGGGCCAGTTCTCTCGCGGAGCCTTCGGTCCCACATGGCGCGTCACATGCCACTTTCCCACTGCATAGGTCCGGTATCCCGAAGGGCGCAGAACTTCCGCGATCGTTCGGCACGACGCATTCAGATTGCCGCGATAACCTGGATAATTCTCGCCCCGATCCTCCATCATGTGTCCAACGCCAGCCTGATGCGGATAAAGGCCGGTGAGGAGGCTGGCGCGCGTCGGACAGCAGCGCCCGGTGTTGTAGAACTGAGTAAAGCGCAAACCGTTGGCGGCCAGGGCGTCCAGGTTTGGTGTTTGGATCTCTCCGCCATAACAGCCGAGATCGGAGTAGCCCATATCATCCGCCAGAACAAGGACGATATTGGGGCGCAGCGACTGAGCCTGACTGACGCCGCTGCCAACGAGAAGAACCAACAGACAGGGGAGGACTCGTTGCATGATGCGTACCATGGTTCGGCGGCGAGGAGCAGGGTTGCGCAAGCAGCACCACCTGTTCAACGTTCCTGCGCTCGCACTTTCGAGAGGGGAACCCGCCCCAGGAAGCGGCCTCTCCGTCAGAAGGTATCGCGGAGCACCAGCAAGTGCAACGAATTAAGCGCAGAGGTCTCGGCGAGTTCGTCGCACGATCGAGTCCCCGGATCACAACCCGGGTAGGTGCTCCCTGAGGGAAGCGGCCCTTTCTCATGAGAAAAAATGAAGATCGGTTAGAATGCAGAGACAGGAGCGTCTCTACAAAAGAATGAAAAGGAATACCCTCTGAGTGCAGTGTGGAGAGGTCAAATCGGCTCAGAAGGAGATTCTCTGCAATGCGCATCAAGTTTTGTGTGCTGTCGGCGCTGGTCGGCTGCATCGCCCTCCTCTTTGCCCTGGTTCCGGGGCGCACACAGAATCCCGGTGCGCCCCCGATCAACCGCGAATCGCCGGAGCGTCGCCCTCCCCCAGTCAGCACCCAGCAACCAGCCGTTCCCCCCAACTGGGCTGATGATCGCTTCCTGCGACTGGACCGCGATGGCGACGGCCATCTGAGTTTCGACGAGATGCCGGGGCCCCTGCGCGCTGAAAAAGACAAATGGGATCGCAATGGGGATGGACGCATCGACCTCGAAGAATGGCGTACCTTTCTCGAAGCGTATCTTGCCCAGCAGCGACAGGCCGCGAACAATCCGGGCACCCCTCCGCCCCCGCCTCCACCTGTGCAACGTCCTCCCCAATTTCCTCCGCAATTTCCCCGCACCCAGGGACCCGGCCGGGAGCCGCGCGACCAGAACGTCACCCGCCCCCCCTTTATCGAGGGCCGTGCGGGTCGCGCCTCCGCGCAGCGCAACAAGGGAAATGCTCCCCACGCGGGGAAGTTTCCGAGCAACCTCCCTGCGTGGTTCAAGGCCTATGACGTCGATGGCGATGGCCAGATTGCTCTTTATGAGTGGAAAAACAAGAAAGATGCCGTTTCAGAGTTTCAGAAATACGACCTTAACCAGGATGGTCTGATCACGGTCGAGGAATTGATCCGTGCTGGGCAGTTTGTGACCAACACTCCTGCTCCGCTGACTGTAAATAGTCTGCGCGCCGAGGTCGGGGAGTTTTTCTACTTCGAAGTGACCGGAACCACCACAGGAGGCATCTGGGGCACCGACGTCTACACCGCAGACTCGCCGATCGCCACCGCAGCGGTCCACGCCGGAGTGCTCAAGCCGGGCCAGACCTCCTATATCAAGGTGACCATCCTTCCTGGGCAAAATCGCTACGATGGCTCGTTCCGCAATGGGGTGTTCGCTCAGAGCTTCGGGACGTTCGCAAAAAGCTTCCGTGTCGAGGAAGCCCCTCAGGCCTTCCGCTAATCCCTGGAGGAGTGGGGCGCGCAAGGAGGCTTCTGGGAGTGGTGCGAAGTCCCAGTGACTCTCCAACCGAAGGCAACCGAGGGACGGTGGTGCGCCCGGATTCGGATGCCAGTTGAGCAACGGTCCCGATTCAATCCTCTTACTTTGCGAGAAACCTCAAGAAAGCCTGCTACTCTCTGGAAGGGTCGTGGTTGCCAAGGTGCGGCTGGGTTTGGTCCACGTCTCCGACCAGGCGAGACAGCAGCTTGTCATCGGCTTGCCGAAGCGATCCTGCATGATCACCGTTCCCATGGCCGCCTGCTCGTTCACTGCCAACTGTGCACCTCGTGCGGGGAGGAAGGTAGTGTACACTCCCAGAGGCCGCCCCAGTGCACCCGGGGGCAGGGTCAGGACAAACGGCGCCATGAAGTCCCACCACGACAGGATGATCTCGTCGTGTGCCGACACGATCCGCTCTTCAACCGTGCTCAGCGAATGACCGGTGCGTTCGAACTCCGCATCGGTGAGGGGGAGGGACTCGTCGGCGAATGGCTTGTGCAGCAACGTCTCGATGGTGCGCTGCAGAAAGCGCGCGACGGCCGCGTTGTCGGTATAGATCCGCGGCGCGGAGCCAACGAGCGGGCTCTCGATAAAGAGAACATGCCCCTGCCCCGCCGGCGACCACAGGACTCGCCAGTGACTGGTCCGGTGATTGAAAGTCTGGCCATTGTCACTGGAAAGTCGCAGGAATGAGTTTTCTCCTGTCATGATCGGATCGTGCGGATCGACGAGTTGCTCACCAGGCATGAATCCCTCCGTTGTCAACGGACCTCACGGCGACTGGAAGAACGCTTAGAGCAGTTCCCGGATGACCTTTTCGCTGTCGCTCGCTGCCAGCAGGTCGCGATTGATCTCGGTGCGCAACCGGAGTTGTGGCACGTCGAAGAGATAGTTCATCACCGTGGCAAAGAGGTTCGCCGGCTTGTAAACGTGCGTTGCTGGCCGGGAGCCAACCGCATCGGATTTGCCCACGATCTGGCCCATTTTCAACCCTCCGCCAGCGAGCAGCAGCGGGGTCAGATCGCCATGGTGGTCACGACCGCCATCGCGATTCAGACGCGGGGAGCGCCCCATCTCGCCCGTCACCACCAGCAGAACTCGATCGGACAGCCCGCGGTCCTTCAGATCGCTGAGGAAGGCCGCCACGGCGTGATCAACCTGCGGCGCCAGCCACTGGAGCCCCGCCATGTTCTTGGGGCTGTTGCTATTGGCATGCATGTCCCAGCCGCAGTCCGAGACCGTGACGAAGCCACAGCCAGCCTCGCACAACCGGCGCGCCAGCAGCATCTGCTTGCCCAGCAGATTCGACGCGCGTTTCATGTCGTACCATTTGGTCGCCTCTTCCAGTTTGAAGAGACCGCTGGTGTCGTACCTCGCCAGCGTCTTCGGGTCCTCCTTGCTCAGATCAAACGCATCCGTGATGCCGCGCGTGATAATGTCGAATGCCTGCTGTTGATACTTGTCTGCGCGCGCGATGACGCCATCGCGATCCAGCTCTCGGCGCAAAGAGTCAAAGGCAGAGAGGAGATGACGGCGATCCTCGAAGCGCTCACGCGGCAGGGTGAGTGTCATCGCTTGCTTGAGCCTGGATCCGCCCGCAGGGCTGAACGCCTCGTACTGCGGACCCAGGAGTCCCGGCTGGGTGAGGGTGGGCAGGGCGCCTGTCTCAAAGTTGCTGCCCAGTTTCAGCCCCTCCTTCACCGCCTCAGGGAGAACGAGCATGTTGGAAGGGAGGCCAGAGATGGATACCGTGCCCCCCAGATAGGCATAGGCCGCACTGAGCGAGGCCTTGGCGCCATTCCCTCCGGTTGTCACAGACTCATAGGTGTGGCCGCCATTGCCCGACGCAAAGTTACGGAGGACGGTGAACTCCCTGGCCATCGCTGCCAGTTTGGGGAAGTAGCGGCTGAACTGAATCCCCGGGTGGGTTGTGTTGATGCAATCGGTGTGAGTGCGATACTCCTTCGGCGCATCCGGCTTTGGATCCCACAACTCCAGTTGCGAGGGGCCGCCCTGGAGAAAAAGAAGGACCACCGCCCTGGAGCCCGCAGAAACGCCCTCTCTGGCCTGTGCCTGGCTGGCCAGGAGCGAGGGGAGGGTCAAACTGGACAGCCCCAACCCAAGACCTCCGATGCGAAGAAATTCGCGCCGGCTCATCCCCTGACAATTGCTTGCGTAGCCTCGATCATGAATGGTCAACATGCGAATCCCCCCTGATGGTCAACCGTCGCCGATCGCATCCTCTTCTTCCCGGTGTGGCGTTGTCATTCCGCTGCCATCGCCTTCACTGCCCCTGGGGCACCCTGTTGACACGCTCGGCAATCTGCCATGCATCCTCAAGGCACGGAAGACGCGATCATGGTCACAGTGTCTCCGATCTTCCCGTTCCGGTCAACGCTTGAGTGTCGGATCACAAGATCCGTGCCAATCTGTTTCGCTCTTGCCGAGATGGTCCTGCAGGGTGGCGAAGATTGGAGTGAACCGCCCAAAAATGCTGGAGAGTCACGATTCACTGTCGGTGAAACCCTGCTGCGACCGGACGAGGCTTCCGGGGAAGAAGCGGTGCGAACCGAGCAGCCCTTCACAAATCTGGGACAAGCCCGGTGCGATCCTCGACTTGATCGCACCGGGCGGATTCTGCACGGTTCGCTTCTCTCGACTACCCTTGACCGAGAGCTGCTCGGATCCCTGCAGCGTACGCAGGATGCACCTTTTCGAAGTGGGCCAGTTGACGCTCAAGAATCGTCTGGGGAACACCGGTCATCGCCTCGGCAATGTTCGCGAAGAGTCTCGCCTTTTGCTCCGCGTTGAAAAGGTTGAACAGGGCACGCGGCTGGGAATAGTCATCGTTCCCTTCGCGGTGATCATACCGCGTTGCGTCACCAGAGATCTTCAAGGGCGGTTCTGCCACTTCGGGTTTCTGGACCGGACCATGGAAGGAATTGGGCTCGTAATACGCATCCGGCTGGGGATTGTTCGGGAAGAAGCGCATGGGGCCATCCTTGTGATAGTGATGCACAGGGCACCGGGGCGCGTTGACTGGCAACGCCTCGTAGTGCGTTCCCAGCCGATAGCGATGCGCATCAGCGTAGGCAAAAATGCGGGCCTGGAGCATCTTGTCGGGAGAGAAACCAATCCCCGGCACGATGTTGGACGGAGCGAACGCCGCCAGTTCGATCTGAGTGAAGTAGTTCTCGGGATTGCGGTTGAGTTCCATGACCCCGACCTCGATCAACGGATAGTCCCGGTGGGGCCAGACTTTCGTGAGATCGAACGGATTGTACGGCGTTGTGTCGGCGTCCGCCTCGGGCATGATCTGGACGAAAAAGGTCCATCGGGGAAACTCGCCGCGCGCGATTGCTCCATAGAGGTCCTCCTGGTAGGACTCGCGGGTTCGACCGATCACCTGGGCCGCCTCCGCATTCGTCAGGTGCCGGTGGCCTTGCTGAGTCTTGAAGTGGAACTTGACCCAGAACCGCTCCCCCTTGGCGTTCAGAAAACTGTAGGTGTGGCTGCCATAGCCGTTCATGTGGCGCGGGGTTGTGGGAAGTCCGCGATCCGAAAAGAGGATTGTCAACTGATGCAAGGATTCCGGGGAGAGTGACCAGAAGTCCCACATGGCGGTCGGCGAACGCAGATTGGTCTGAGGATGACGCTTCTGGGTGTGAATGAAATCGGGAAATTTGTAGGGATCGCGGATGAAGAAGACCGGGGTGTTGTTCCCCACCATGTCCCAGTTGCCCTCGTCGGTATAGAACTTGAGCGCAAAACCGCGGACATCCCGCTCGGCATCAGCAGCCCCCGACTCGCCAGCGACGGTTGAAAAGCGGGCGAGCATCTCGGTTTGCTTCCCGACGTGAGCGAAGAGGCTGGCCCTGGTGTACCGAGTAATGTCGTGCGTGACAGTGAAGGTGCCAAGGGCTCCCCATCCCTTGGCATGGACCGTTCGCTCGGGAATGCGCTCACGGTTCTGATGAGCCAGTTTCTCCAGCAGTTGGTAATCCTGCAGCAACACCGGTCCCCGGGGACCCGCCGTCAACGAATTCTGATTGTCGGCGAGAGGTGCTCCGGCTGAGGTCGTCAACGTTGGCTTCTGATCCATTGGGAATCCTCCCGAGTTGATGGGTTGGAATGGTCGGGAATCGCCATCGCAGCGGCCCCTTCCCACTCGCTGACGATTCTTCTTGCTTCACGATACTCAGTCAGCGACAATGCGTCCAATGAATTGATTTCATAGTTTCAATGCAATTCATGCATTGATTTCCCGGGGAGTTCCGCGGTGGAACTGGATCAACTTCGGCACTTTTTGAAAGTCGCGGCACGAGGGAACTTCACCCATGCCGCCAACGAAATCGGGGTTTCTCAGTCGGCGTTGAGCCGTTCGATCGCACGGCTCGAAGAGGAGTTGGGGCAACCGGTTTTTGAGCGCCAGACGCGCAAGGTGGTGTTGAGCGACACCGGGCGCATCCTGCTTGCGCGCGCCGAGCGAATTCTCGCGCTGGTCGACGATTTGAATCGTGAAATCCATGACGATGGGCGAACAGGGCGGATTCGCGTGGCAGCCATCCCAACCATTGCTCCGTACTTCCTTCCCGTCGTGCTGAGGGATTTCAGTCACTCCTATCCCGAGGCGTCGGTGATCGTGCAGGAAGACACGACCGAGTTGCTGCTCAAACGGTTATCGGAGGGAGAAATCGATGTGGCGATTCTGGCTCGTCCCATCGACGCCAAGCACCTTCAGGTCGAGGATCTCTTCGAGGAGGAATTGTTCCTGGTTCTGTCGGCCGAACATCCGCTCTGCGCGAAAAAACGAATCCACATCACCGATCTGGAGTTGGTTCCCTTTGTCCTGCTGGGAGAGGCTCACTGTCTGACAGGAAACATCCGCCAATTCTGTGAACAACGATCGATCTGTCCCGTTTCGGTGGAACGAACCAGCCAGCTCGCCTCCGTGCAGGAGTTGGTCTCTCTGAACCACGGGGTCAGTTTGATCCCCGCCATGGCCCGGATACTGGACACAAGTAGTCGGCGTGTCTACCGCTCCCTGGTAGGGATCAGACCAACACGGACGATCGTGCTGGTCTGGAATCCCTATCGCTTCCAAACTCGACTGATCGAGGCGTTCAAGCGGCATTTACAACGATACAAGCGACAAGGAAGAGTCGAATCATCCCCTGGACAACATTAGATTGGACACGGCAGGAGCGAGGGAGACTCTTTCATGAGGCACTCCCCCAGAGCCTCCAGGACGAAGGGGTTCTCCCTGCGCAAGCGCAGCAGTGGACATCCTTCGTGCCGAGAGCGAGTATCCCTATCGAAATAATCGCATAACCACCTTTGGGCAAACAAGATAGTACAGATCAGGTCCCTTGGTTTTCCTGAGCACAGGTTGGCAAGGAACCGGGGATCCTCTCCCTTCGCGCGTTGTTTCATAAAGTTTTCATCACCAGGCAGGTACACTCTCCCCATCAATCACGATCCACTCCCCGTTGTCGAAGGGACTTCAGCGATGAGCCGAGCCCTGCTCTGGTTGGCCACATGCCTCCCCTGGTTGGCGGCCCTCCCCACTTCTGGACTTGCCGCCGAGAAAGCTGTGGCGCCAGGCGAACGCGTTTTCGGCGTGGCGAAAGTCGTGCAGTTCCACCTGGCGATAAGCGAAAAGCAATTCACCGCCCTCGCTCCGGCAGGAGGAGGTGGGTTCGGACCACCCGGCTTTGCCCCACCGCGCAAGCCAACCGAAGGAACGCACCGCAACACGTTCGGCGTTGAATTCCCCTGGGTCAAGGGTGATCTCAGCTTCGACGGGCAGACCTACAAGGAGGTTGGCATTCGCTACAAGGGCAACTACACCTTCATGGCCACCGCTCAATCGCTGAAGAAGTCGCTGAAGGTTGACCTGAATCGAAACGTGGATGGGCAAAAACTCGATGGGCTCACCATGCTCAACTTCCACTGTGGAGTGAGCGATCCAACGCGGGCACGGGAAGCAATGTCCTACGCCTTTTTCCGCGCGGTGGGAGTGCCCGCCCCGCGAACATCCCTTGCTGAGTTGACCCTTACAGTTCCTGGGAAGTACGACAAGGAACTCGTTGGAGTCTACACGCTGGTCGAGCAGGTCAACAAGGGTTTCCTCAAGCAGCACTTCAAGGATGGGACAGGGATGCTTCTCAAGCCAGAAGGACTGCAAGGAGGGCTGGCTCACCTGGGACCGACGTGGAAGGCTTACGAAAACCGCTACAAACCCAGGAACACCCCCAGCGAGGCACAGAAGAAACGCCTGATCGACTTCACAAAGTTGATCAACACCGGCAGCGACGAGGCCTTCGCCAAGGAGATCGGCTCCTATCTGGACATTGAAGCGTTCCTGAAGTTCCTCGCGGCCAATGTCTTATTGTCCAACCTCGATAGTTACCTGGGTTATGGCCACAATTACTATCTCTATCTGGTGCCTGAAACGAATAAATTCGTGTTCATTCCCTGGGACCTGGATCTCTCCCTGGCGACCTGGCCTGCTGCCGGCACCCCGGAGCAGCTCGTGCAACTGAGCATTCACCACCCTCACGCAGGCCCAAACAAACTCATCGATCGCCTCTTCGCCATCAAGGAGCACAAGGAGAGATATCTGGCGATCCTCAAAAATCTTCTCTCCACGCACTTCACCAGAAAGCAATTCCTGGAAAACCTGAGCGAGATCGAGAAAGCGCTGAAAGAGCCCCTGGCGAAGGAGGCAAAGGCAGTCGCCGCCCGGAAGGAGCAACGCGGTGGGCGGTTCGGCATGGGGTTCGGCGGAGGCCAATTCGGTCAGACGATGCCGCCTCGGCGATTTATCGAGAAACGCCTGGAATCGGTGCTGGCCCAGTTGGAGGGCAAGTCCAAGGGGTTCGAGCCGAAACCGTTGGGATTCGGATTCGGCCCACCCCCCGGAGGCGGTGGCAGGCCAGGGAGAATCGAACGGTGATGCGTAGGGGAGAACGGTGCTAACCCTGAGATGGTACGTCGGGAGGACCGGACGGCACATCGTTTCGGACCTGGAGGTTCAACATGGTTCGGTTTAGCTGTCGCCTTGTACTCCTGAGCAGTCTCCTTGCGTGGGGCCTCGCTTCCGGTCAGGAAGTCCCGGATCGTCGGCCCTCTCAAAAGGCCGAGAAACCGACTGCGACGGGCGCCCCCAGGACCGAGGCCCCCCTTTCTGCCGAGAGTATCGCCTTCTTTGAAAAGAAGATCCGTCCGGTCCTGGTGGCAGAGTGTTACGGCTGTCACTCCTCCGAAAAGGGGAAGAAGGTGCGTGGCGGGCTCTCCCTGGACACGCGCGAGGGGATGCGCAAGGGAGGCGAATCGGGCCCGGTGCTCGTTCCTGGGAGCCCCGAACGAAGCCTGCTGATCAAGGCAATCAGCCACACCGACCCGGATCTCTCCATGCCGCCCAGGAAGAAGCTCAACGCCGCCCTCGTTCGCGATTTCGAACAATGGGTCCGGATGGGAGCGCCTGATACCCGCGATGGCACCAGGGTCGAACGCAAGGATCTCGACCTCAAGAAGGGGGCCAATCACTGGGCCTATCAAACGCCCCAGAAGACGGCAGCCCCCGAAGTGAAGAACGCTGCCTGGCCTCAGACCGATGTCGATCGGTTCATTCTGGCAGCTCTTGAAACAAAGAAGTTGACGCCCGGGGCCGATGCCGATCGGCGAACTCTGCTCCGCCGCATCACCCTGGACCTGATTGGCCTGCCTCCCACCCCCGCCGAGGTGGAAGCCTTCCTGGCCGACACTTCCCCCCGAGCGTTCGAGAAGGTGGTGGATCGTCTGCTGGCATCGCCGCGCTTCGGCGAGAAGTGGGCTCGCCACTGGTTGGACGTGGCTCGCTATGCCGAGACCACGGGAAAAACCGTGAATTTCAACTATCCCCACGCCTGGCGCTATCGCGACTACGTCATCGCCGCATTGAACGCCGACAAGCCCTACGATCAGTTCATCAAGGAGCAACTTGCCGGCGACCTGATGAAATCGGACGATCCAAAAATCCAGGCCGAGCGCATGATCGCCACCGGTTTCCTGGCGATTGGCCCCAAGACCCTCAACGAGCGCAACGGCCTGAAATTCGAGCTGGATGTGGTGGATGAGCAGATCGACGTGACAACACAGGCGTTCCTTGGAATCACCGTCGCCTGCGCCCGTTGCCATGACCACAAGTTCGACCCGATCCCCCAAAAAGACTACTACGCGCTTGCAGGAATCTTCCGCAGTACCGAGACCTGCTACGGTACTGTTCGCTTCATCAATGCCCAGCGCCCTGGGTCCTTGTTGCCGCTGCCAAAGGAGGCGAACTCGCCCGTCGGGGTGCAGAAACTGACCGCGACCGAGCGCAAGCGAATTGAAAACCAGATCACGTCTGTGCGGGATTCAACGAAGCGAATGCGGGATCCGATTCAGCAGTTCTTCGCTTCCGGGCAGATCTCCCTTCTGCAGGCCAGACTCGACGCCTTCGACACCGAGGGCAATCCAAAAGTGCTGGCGATGGGAGTGCGCGACAAGCCGGCTGGGTCCAGCGGTGGCCCGACTCGAGGCCGATTTGGAGGGTTTGCAGGCTTCACCTACGACGGCACGCGGACGATCGCCGATAGCCCGGTTTACACCCGCGGGGAGCCGGATCAGCCAGAGAGTTCTCGTGTACCGCGTGGGACCCTCCAGGTGATGACCCGAACTCCGCTCAAGGTCAATGCGCGGAGTAGTGGCCGTCTCGAACTCGCCGAGTGGATTGCCGCCAGGGACAATCCCCTGACCGCTCGGGTGATGGTGAACCGTATCTGGCTACATCTGTTCGGACGTGGACTGGTTCCAACGGCGGACGACTTTGGCCTGGCGGGGCGTCCCCCGACGCATCCGGAGTTGCTTGACCACCTCGCCCACCACTTCATGGACCACGGTTGGAGTGTCAAGAAATTCATCAAACACCTGGTGATGAGCCACGTCTATCAGCTCGGTTCGACGGCAACCCCCAGAGCGACGGAGCTCGATCCCGACAATACCTTGCTCTGGCGAATGACACCCCGTCGTCTCGATGCCGAGATTCTGCGCGACGCTCTCCTGGCCGTGAGCGAACAGCTCAACACCACTCCGCCGGTAGGTTCTGTGGTCGCGCAGGCCGGGGAAGGACCGGTGACTCGATTTCGCGTCGGTGGCGATCCCATCGCCGCGGCGATCAACGATCCGCGAAACACCCATCGATCGATCTATCTGCCGATCATTCGCGACAATCTGCCGGAGGCTCTCTCGCTCTTCGACGCGGCCGATCCAGCCCTGATCTCCTCGGATCGGCCGACAACGACGGTCCCTTCGCAGGGGCTGTTTCTGCTGAACAACCCGTTTGTGCTACGTGCGGCGGATGCGGCGGCCGAACGGCTTCTTGAGAACAAGCGCACCGACGTCGATCGTATTCGGGGAGCGTTTGTTCGGTTTTACAGTCGCCCGCCCTCGACCAAGGAACAAGCCAGCGCAGAGGCTTTTCTCAAGGCGTACCGGAGTCAATTGACAACAGATCGTCGTTCAACCACGGGGCAAGAACGCGAATTGTGGAGTGCGTTCTGCCAGGCAATGTTTGCCAGTGCAGAGTTTCAGTATCGAAAGTAACCCGGTTAAAAAGGGGAGATTCTCGCAAAGGGGCAACAAACGCCAACAGAAAGTCAAGGATTGAATCCCTGGCACCCTTTGTGAACAATCTCCTT
>JAKOSN010000217.1 GCA_029777335.1 Planctomycetota bacterium | reverse complement strand
CCGATGCGGCCACGTTGCAGCTAGCGCTGACGGCCGCCAACCGCGTCACCCACGAGATCCTCGAAGGGTTGAGCGTCGCCGATCTGCGCGGTGCCTGTGGGAATGCGGTGGTCGCCCACCCGGCGGGCATTTTGCAAGGAGTCGACCAAAAGATGACCGGGCGCGTGGAGCGGATCGACGTCGGCATGCTGCAGGCGATGCTCGATCATGACATTGTTCCTGTCATTCCTCCGCTGGGATGTGATGGCGAGGGCCACACCTATCGGCTCAACTCCGACTCGGTGGCGGTCGAGGTGGCGCGTGCGCTCCACGCGGTCAAGCTGATCTATCTCAGCACCAGCGCAGGGGTGCGACGCGGCGAGGAGTTGTTGCGCCATCTCTCCGTCGAGGAGGCGGAGAATCTGCTGAAAAAGCAGCGCAGCGAGCTTGCCGCCGATTCGGTGTCGAAACTGGAACAGGCGGTGCGCGCTGCCAAGGGAGGCGTGCCGCGCGTGCACATCATCGATGGCCGCCTCGATGAAGGGCTGCTGGCGGAGGTCTTTTCAAACCAGGGCGTGGGCACCCTGATTCACGCCAACGAGTACAAGGCGATTCGGCGGGCGCAGAAGAAGGACATCCGCGTTCTCTTCAACCTGATCCAGCAAGGAATCGAGAACGACGAACTGATGCGGCGCAGTCGCGCCGAGATCGAACGCGACATCAACGATTTCTATGTCTTCGAGGTGGATCGCACCGTGGTGGCCTGTGCCGCCCTGCACATGTACCCCGAAACCCGCCAGGCTGAGCTCGCCTGCGTCTGTGTCGATCAGCATTATGAAAACCAGGGCATCGGCGCGCGTCTGGTGCAATATGCCGAGGCGCAGGCACGCACCCGCGGGGTCGAACGGTTGCTTTGTCTCTCCACGCAGGCGTTCAACTACTTTGTGCGCAAGGGCGGCTTTTCGGTCGGTTCCCCGGAGGATCTCCCCCCGGGGCGACGCGAACGCTATGAGCGCAGCGGTCGTCGTTCCCGCGTGCTGGTCAAGCAACTGGCGTGAGCGCTTAGCGCGCAGCAGGCTGGGGACGCCGACGCGCGACAATACCCTGGGCGTCGGAATCCCCCTTTTTCGGATAGAGAATCTCCCACTGCGAATCGGGTTTGTCCCGTTGCTCCTGCAGATAGTCGTAGAGCGGATGGTCGGCGTCGGCGCGCGACAGCGCCACGATGTCCAGATGATTGCGCTTGATCACGTCTTTCCAGTCGGTCGGCGGGAGCGAAAGATTGCGCAAGCGCGAGCCTTCCCCCATGCGCTGCAGCGTGAAACAGTTCCAGTGGCTGTACCAGAAGAGATTCACCTGCGGCGGAAGTTGCCACAGAAAATAATCGCTCCAGACCGTGGAAGCGAACACCCGGAGCGGTTGATCGTCGTTCACCGCGGCGGCAATCACCCGGGCGGGTTCGAGGGGAGTTTCAGCATCGACCTGCTGCTCCAGCGGTCGCGGGGTGCGCGTTAGCAGCCAGTGTCCCGTTCCGCTTCCAAGGAGGAGAGCCAGTGCCCCGACCGCGCCAAGAAGAAACACACCGCGCCGCCAGAACCACCCCTGCACCGCCGGCACTTTCGCCTGCCAGGGTTCCAGAATGGCGACCACGTGCGGCAGCAGCACCCACGGACAAAGACTGGTCCACCAGATGAAAAAGCGCGCACTCGTCCAGCTGCCATAAAAGAACCCGGCGAGCAAGAGCACCTCTTCCAGACGAAAGCGGCGCGGACTGAGACGGATGATTATGAGGGTGACAATCCCCGACAGCACCAGGGCGATCGAGGAGTAGGTGGTCATCGGGGTGAAAGGTAACCACTCGGCGACGTATTGTAGCGTGGGAATCGCATTGAAGCGCACGACCGCCGTCCACAGCCCCGGACCATAAGGATTCAGCCATGTGGCGAGGAAGCCGGCCAGAAACGCCCAGCCCCGCATGCGCAGATCGGCATCGGCCATCACTGGCTGGAGATCGCGGGTGCGCCAGTAAAGCTCGACACTGCGGCCAACGAGCTGGGTTCCGAGCAGCACAAAGCCAAGAACAAAGGAAGCGTGCAGATTGGCCCACAACCCGAGCGTCAGGGCGATCAGGATCACCTCGCTGCGACGCAACACCGGCCGCGCCGCGAGCACCAGCAAGGCCGCCCAGCAGAGTTCCCCCAGTTGTTGCGGGCGAAACACGCCAAACTGATTCCAGCGCAGCGCCAGCACAACCACCAACCCCACGACCGCCACCGGCCATGAGCCGGACTGCCGCCGTAGCGCCAGCAGATAGAAGGTGGCCTTGAGGGCCTCGACCAGGCCATAGAGGAGAGCTATTCCCTCCATTCCCACTCGCGAATAGATCTGATAGCCGAGCACCTGGCTCAGCCACCAGATATCGACGAGCGGACGCGCCTGGTCGGCGAACTCGGTGAACGGTTCATGGGTGGGAAGCGTCCCATGGGTGCAAATCCATTCGCCGTATTTCCAGTGGCTCCAGGTATCCAGATGCCAGATGGGCGCATTGCTCGCCCGGAAGAAGGAGCCTGCGATCAGTAGCACGGCTACTCCCAGGGCGAGCGGAGTCCACATCGAGGACGCGGAGGAGTCGTTCGAGGCGGTCATCGGTCGGCTCCCAGAATCACGAACGAGAGGCACCTGGTTGGAGTTTCGTACCCGAGCAGAAGGGAGGGGAGAAGGGGTTTGTGGTTGCGACCGAAGGCAGGTGCGCGTCGCGTGGGAGCGATGGAGTGTTTGAATCCATCGCTCCCACGCCAGGCGAGTCAACTTACTGCCGAGCCTTCTCCTGCGCCTTGGTGGCTTCGTTCAGGAGTTCCTGCAACTTGTCCTTGCGTTCGCCCTTGGGGAGAACCTTCAACTGTTCGTCGGCGAGGGTAACCGCCTTGTTCAGGCTGGCCAGGGCGCGTGGCTTGTCTCCCTGTGCGAGGTACGCCTTGCCCAGGTAGAGGTAAACCCGCGGCTCGTTGCGGTAGCGTTCAACCGCTTGCAGGAAGAGAGCCTGCGCCTTCTCGGGCTGTTTGCCCTTGAGGTAGACCGCGCCGAGGGTGTCCAGGATCGACAGGTTGATCCGATCCCCGCTGATCAGTTTGTGGCTGTAGCGCCCCTTGCGGAGTTCCTCCACCAACGGGATGGCTTCCTCGGGACGATTTTCTTCCATCGCCAGGAGCCACGCGATGTTGTTGGCGGCGATCACGTTGCCCGGAAGCGCATCGAGCACCTTGCGATACATCTCGATCGCCTTCGCCATTTGCTGTTTGCGGGCGGGCGAATCCTTGGCCTCCTTCATGGCCCGTTGCATCACCATGTCGGCCAGGAGCAATTCCTCCAGTGCCTTGCTTTCCTTCTTCGCCTTGTCGGTGGTGCGCTGATCGGCCAGCACCAGAGAGCGATTGTACCACTCGGTCGCCTGGTCGAACGCCTTCGCTTCCAGGAATCCGTTGCCAACGGTGTTGAGCACCTGCATCTCCAGGGCCACCCCGCCATCCTTCCAGCGTTCGGCGCGAGCCTGACGTTCCTCGTCGGTGCGGGCCGGACGTTTCTCGTCGGCCTGCTGGTTTTCGCGGAACCTGGCCATCGTTTCGGCCAGCACGCGTTCCCCCAGCTGACGAGCGTCGTCGAGTTTGCCCTCGCGCACCAGCAGACGAACCTCGGTGCGAACCCCATTGATGTCGGTCGGAGCCAGTTTGCGGAACTCGCGCACCGCGTCGAGCGCCTGTGCATAGTGACCGGCCTGCTCCTCAACCAGGGCCAACCCCAGCCACGCGCCAGAGACATTGGGGAACGAACCGATGATCTTCTGATAGACGGCCCGCGCCTCGGAGTACTTGCCCTGAGCCTGGTAGGCGCTCGCTTCCCACAGGAGCGGATCGACCAGGTCCGGCCGCTGTTTGCTCACTTCCTCGGCGCGTTGCAGGGCAGCTTCCCACTTTTCACTGGCGACAGCCAGGCGTCCCGCCAGGATGCGCGAGGTAATGTCGTCGGGAGCGATCCGCAGGGCGGCGAGCACTTCTTCCTCGGCCAGGTCGGGCCGGCCAATCCCTTCCCAGACGCGAGCCGCTTGCAGGTGCCCCTGGGCCGCCTGGCGGGCATCGCTCATCACCTTTTTCAGATCCGTCAAGGCAGCGATCACGCCATCCTTGCCGCCGATCTCGTCCATCAGCCCCGCGATCTCGGCATAGGCGAGCAGAACAACGCCTTCCCGCGGATAGCGATTGCGCAGCTGGGCGACTTCCTTGAAGGCCGCCTCAGCGCCTTCCTTGTTCGCCATCCCCTTGAGACTCGCATACAGCCCCTGCACGGCCGCCGAGCGATATTGCACAAACTGCATCGCCCGTTCGTAGGCAGCGATGGCTTCCTTGTAGCTGCCCTGGGTCTGCGCCAGCTGGCCCTGCCACAGATGCAACTGCCCGCTGGCTTCGTGCCGCGACAGAGCGGCCGCCACCTGGGCCTGGATGCTCTTGTTCCCCCCCTCGGCCGCCAGGAAGTAGATCTGCATGGTATCGCTGAGGAGATCCCCGCTGTCGGTGCCGCCGAACGCCTCCTTGACCTTGCCGACTTCCTCGGTCTGGCCCTGAGCAAGAGCGAGTTGAGCCCGCTGCACCAGCAGGCCTCGTTTCACCTCCGGGAATTGCACCTCCATCGCAGCCAGGTAATTGCTGGCCTGGCTCAGCCGTCCAGTGGCCCGTAGCCACTGGACCCAGGCCAGCCCCGCGCTCAGTTTGGGTTCGTCGCGCTTCTTGAAAACGTGGGCAGCCAGCACCTGTTCGGCCTGGGTGATGTGCCAGTTCAACCCCGCCTCCATGGCGAGGTTCCCGAGCAAACAGCTTCCGAGCGAGGCCGGGATGGTGGCGCAATCCAGAACCGCGCTCCCCATCACGCCATAATTCCGATCGGGCTGGGCGAGGATCAATTTGACCGCGGCCATGGTCAGAGCGGTGTCATCGCGGTACACCTTCTGCGCCTCGGTGAGTTGCGTCCGAGCGGCTTCAAGGATTTTCTCGGCCTGGTCGGTCTTGCCGTTGCGCAGGTTGGCGCGAGCGGCCGCGATTTCGGCGTCGAGGATGGTCACAATCGCCTGCACCTCGCTCGGCTTGTCGCGAAGTAGCTGCCGCAGTTTCATCGCTTCCGCCATGTTGCCCATGCCGACGTAGCAACGAATTTGCGCCAGTTCCAGGGCGTCCTGGTTTGGCATCAGCTGGGTCGCGAAGTAGCGGTCCTCGGCAGACATCTTGTCCGGGGCGGCGGAGAGTCGTTGCACATACTGCTTGATAGTGTCCAGCTGTTGCAGCGCTTCGCGATAACGCCCCAGTCCCATGTAGGCACGGACCAGGCCCACATGCGACTTGAATTGCCGGTCGATCTGTGGATTCTCGTTGGCCAGGTTGAGGTCGCGGACCGCCTGTTCGAGCCGCCCATCCAGCACCGCCGCCAGGCCAGAGATCAGAGCCGCCACACTCGCCGAGCGCTTGTTGTCACGCAAAACGCCCAGATACTTCTCGGCATCACTGGGCCGTCCCTGAACCAGTTGCAACCAGGCCAGTTCCGCGTTGATGTCGAGGAGCAGGGGGTTGTCGGCGGAGACCTTCGCCTGAGTGGCCAGTTCGAGCGCCTTGCGCGCCAGGGATTCGGCATTGGCGAACTCACCCCGGGCGCGTGCCCCGCGCGCCAAGCGCACGTAAGCATCCGCTCCAATCGGCACCCCTTCCTTGACCAGCCGATCCGAGACCTCCTTCAACCGTGACTGGAGCAGCGCGGCGGAATCGGTCGCGGGCTTGATCGGGTTCCTGTCCAACTCGGCGGGGAGATGGCTCAGGAAGTTTACGCCTTCCTTCTGAGCGAACGTGCCGGCCCCTGGAGCAGTCATCTTGTCCACGACATCGATCGCCACCAGGGCGCGCTCGGTGACATCACGCGGGGTGCTGGCATCGGCCAGGGCGATCTGAAGAAACTCGAAGACTCCACGCGCATCGGTCTTGTACAGCTGCGCCAGTGGCGAGAGTTCCACGTTCTTGTCCTTGTCCTTGACCACTTCCTTGACCTCGCTGCGCAACCGATTCACCCCTTCGTTGATCTCGGCCTTGAGCAGCTTGTCGTAGTCAGGTTGGTTGGCAGCCGGTTGGCCCGGACGAAGGCGCGTTTCCTTGGCGCGATCACGCAGGGCGCGCGTGGCCATCACCTGGAGATGGTAAATCCGCCAGCGCGGATCGCTGACCTTGGTCCCGGCGCCTGGGGTCTGAATCGCGTTGGATTCCTTGATGTACTCCATCGCCACCTCGGCCTGCGGGCGAGGAGCATAGAGCGCGCGGTGCGCCAGGACAAAGTACGCCCCGAGAATGTAGGCGTTCTTGTTGGGATAGTCGGCGGGGGCCTCGTCCTTCAACTTGAGCACCTGGGTCGCGAAGTCCTCGGCGGTCACATAGTCATCGTTCCGCATCGAGATGTCGAGGAGAAGCGCCTGCGGTTCCCAGTAGTTCTTGTCCTGGGCCGCCAGCACCAGATACTTGATGGCTTCCTGACCAAGTTGCACCGAGGGACGGTCCGGCGCGGTGTTTTTGCTGGCTTCCTCATCGCGCTTGGCCAGAGTGACGAGTCCGCTGAGCGTTTTGAAACGCAGCAAAGCGCCGTGCGAATGCCCGGGCGCCTTCTTGGGGTCGAGAAGGATCTTGAGTTTTTCATCGGCGGCCTGGAAGTTGGAGCGCGCCCCGTTCCAGTCCTCGCGTTTGAGCGCCTCTTCGCCCTTCTTGTAGTAGGCGTCGGCAGAAGCATACAGTTGTTCGGGGCGGTTTCCCCAGTAGATGATGCCACCGGCCACGCCCACGCCGAGGACCAGGGCGACCACCGTTAGAATCAGAAATCGGACATTCAACCTCAACATCTTTGTGATCTCCAGGTGCAGGGCTCCGGGGATCAGGGGCCCAGGTCGATGCTGCTGTCCCTCTGATCCGGTGATCAGCGGGCCGCGCCGGTATAGCGAATGGGGAGGGCTTGACTACCCAGCCGCGCGGTGGACGGGAGCCGGGGTCGCAAGGTTGCGTCAACCGCCTTGACGAACTGCTCCGCTCGATCCAGTTCTTGCGGGGACTGAGCATTGGTGAACACTTCCACGGTAACGCTGGGGAGGCGTTGGGTCCGCCGCAGGTGGAAGCGTTGCAGGGGAGAAAGGGCTGCCTCGGCGGCGGCGGGCGGTTCGAGGGTGTAGTGCCAGTAAAAGACATACGTCTTCTGGCGACCATCCGTGTAGCAAAGCCGGCGAATCGGCTCCGCCTGGTCAGGGACGACAATTTCCTTGTTGCCTTCGGCCTCGGGCTGGGAGCCAATCACCTTGTAGCAGATGTCCGGATGGTGTTCTCGGTCCTTGCCATCGCGGCGATGAATCATCCACAGGTTGCACACCAACCGCCCATCGTCGCTGAAATTGCCACAGAACTGATCGTCTGCCTCGTTGTAGTAGTCGCGAACAGAAGAGGGGAGCCTGGCCGATGAGACAGACTCACCAGACCAGGCCCCCACGGACACGGGGAAGCTCTTGAGCACGCCATTCTCTAGTTCCGGAGGGGTGGGCATTTGACCTGCGGTGAGGTATTGCCCCAGCCCCCACTGGCCTGCCAGGGTCACCCCCAGACAGACCATGGCAACCCCGAGTCCCAGACGACGGAACTCTCTGTCCGACGACACCCCAACAAGAGAAGTTGAGGGGGCGGGGATAACCCCCTCGGCGGAAGCAGCCGCTTCCGCTGTTCCCACCAGGACATGATTCAACCACTTGCTGACCAGCAGCAGCAGGACCAGCCCGGCTGCCATGCCGACCAACCCCCACAGATCATGGTAGATCCCGCTAATCCACTTTTCGCCGCCGTAGAGGAGAACCACGGCCATCAACAGCACTCGCAGGACGTTGGCCAGGATGGCCACCACCGGCGCACTGGCGAGCAGACACACGTTCGCCACCCAGTGTCGCCGCTGGCAATACACCACAATGCACGTCAGGGCGGAGAACGCCACCACCTGACGCAGACCACTGCACGCCTCACCCACCTCAAGCCGCTGGCCGGGCAGGTGAATCTGATTGCCCTGCTGAAAGGCAGGGATGAAGATACCGAGTATCGGCGCCGCCAGATTGCTGACCACCCCTTGCAGCCACAGGGCCGCTTTCTCGGTCACACTGACCGGCAGCGGAAACATGAAAAAGAGAAAAAAGATCGGGAATAGGAAATTCCTGGCCCAGCTTCTTCCTCCCAGCAGGACCGCGATCCCATACAGGAGGGCGGACAGGGCAAGACAATCGACCAGCGGCCACCAGACGAGGAGCGCCAGCAGATGCAAACAGCATCCACCCACGAACCAGACCAGCCCGGCCTGGAGATCTCCTCCCTGAGGGAGTCCCCGCTCGCGCACCACCTGGTAAGCGAAGAAACCGCTCACCAGCGGCACCAGAAAGCCGTGCGAATAGTTCGGGTCGGCACACCAGAACGAATACAATTCAAGCAGACGCGGAGCGTAGACCGCCAACACCAGGATGGCTACCCCGCTCCCCAGCACGCGCGGCGACACCATCGGTCCCGAAGGTATCGACGGTATGGTCGTCCGTGGCCCGCCCGTGGCCGTATCTTTGAGGGCGGAATCAGCAGCCATCACGCTCGACCCCGTGTCCAAAGGTCCGTCGGGAGCGCCGAGACAGGCGCCGAGTCCCTGTCTCGAATCTTCTCTGTCCGTTGGTTTGCCCCCCGCTCGTGGTGGGCGGTGAGCACTGAGATGCGAGATGAATCCCCCGTAATTTGATTCATTCGCACACTTTTCTGTAGAGCAATCACCATGCCAACCCCGCCTCTGGAACCGCAGAGCCCCCCCAGAAAAGGAGGGCTTCTTTTCCCATCAAGCAATTGTCACAGAAAGAGTTACGACATTCGGAGGAAATCCAGAACCACACCTCCTGCCCCGACCCGATTGGCATCGTGTCCTTTACGGGTTAGCGCTCCGCGTTAACAGGGGTTTACAATTTGCGCGGTTGACCTGGTCAAACGAGCGTGATCCCGAGCGGCAGGTCACGCGCAATCTGAATCGTAGCTACCGTTAACACGCGTTAAGGGAGGCTGTTAACGAGTCGAAACGATCCGGGCGCAATTCGCGCGCATTCAAGGAGGAAATGGCTCAGGGGGAGACCAGGACACCGCAGCGAGAATCATTTATTGCAACTATTTATTTTATAATATCTTACGAAATACACATCATGAGTCCCCTCTGCCGGCACCCCTCTGGCGTGGCGCCAATCATTTTCCAGAGAGGGATTTGGTCCGAGATATGCTGGAACTGAAACGGTGAGATGGTCTGTATTCATAATCCAAACCAACATCTCACCCGCCCGAGATCCCCCACGGGCTGGCGCAAGTAAGCCTAGAGGAGAGCATCCATGAGTCTACTGTCGACGCGCAAACTGGCAGCACTCGTCCTGCTGCTCAGCGTGTGGCTTGGTGCCCGGCAAGAAGTGCAGGCGGATCCCATCACCACCATGGACGGTATCGCAGGGAGTTTCACCCTCGCTCCCGATGGAAGTGGGTCATTCACCCTGAGCGTCACCGAAGCGTTTATCACCAAGCACAACGGGGTAAGTTTGGGGGTTCCGAACTGGCTCCCGACAACCTTCTCCAACTTGAGTGTGAATCCCAATCCCGTTTCCACCTCAGGGGGAGGCACCACGTACGAATTCTCTGTCACCTCCTACCCGGGGGGGAAAACGATCAATCCCACAATGGCGCAGGGAGGCGGGCAAGCTAGCTTCGACCTGACGTTTGGCACTCTATTCGTCCCGAATGCGAGCACCAACACGGCGATCGTCAACGGCAACGACCTCCTCACCTCGAACACGACTGGTTTTGACTACTCCCCCTTCTTCAATGGGGGGCTCACGACGATCACGCTGAACGCGAACCCTGCCAGTGTCAATTTCAACGATGTCTTTAGCCAGGGTGGCCGGACCGGAGGAAGTGCCTCCTTCTCGCAGGCGGCCAATCCGGCCGTCGTTCCCGAACCTGCTTCGCTGGCTCTGTGGGGTGTGATGGGAGTGGCGGGCATGTGGTACACGCGACGAAAGCTGAAACGACAGCCCACCGCATAAGAAGGGTTGACCGAGAAGAGGCGCTCGGCAGCAGAGAGAGACAGGCGATCGTGTGACAACACACGGTCGCCTGTCTCATTTCGTGTTCCTATTTCTGGGCCTGTTCTGGCAGGATGTGGTCCAGGGAATCCTTGAGCTTCTGGTGCGCCGCCGAGCGACCCTTGCTCAGCTGGACCGCTTCCTGCACCGTCAAGCGCGGATCGGGGAAGGGTAACCGCTGCAGAGCCGCCTCGGCGGTTCCGGTCAACTTGTAGGTCCCTTCCGCGAGCCGCACCTCAATGCCGGCGGCCCGCAACAGTTGTAAATCGCGGTAAAAACCGCGCACATCGAGTTTGAGCCGTCGCATCAGCGCAGCGCGCGTTTGCCCTCCCTGGCCGAGAAGAGTCAGCAAGCGACTCAGACGCGCAGCACGCTCGGAAGTTACTGCAGGGAGTGTGGGCTCAGTTGTTCGCCTTTTCCTGGCCATGCCGTCCTCACGAGGAAGTGCAGCGTCCCCTAGTTACAAGATATACGCCACCTGAACAATCTTAAATCCTAGAAACCACCGCGGCTGAAATCAAGACGATGCCGTGTCATCTCTTTGCAGCATACCGGAGAGAGACTGGGTAAACCAGGCAAGAACGCACGATCACACCGGGGCACCCGATTTTCCTCGTGGCGGTTCGCTCCCTTTGGCTGCTCCGCCTCAGCACACCGCGTCGATATTCTCCGGGATGACCATGGCTCCTGACTGGGGGTGATGCATGGCACAGGAGTTCAATGTTCTTGCGCTTCTCAAGGGCGACGAACGCTATGTTTATGTCTACGATGATGACAGCCGGCAGGCACTCCTGGAGCAGTTGCGTGCCCACGCCGCGCAAACCGACCTGAGCCTGAACTGGTTCGACGCCGCGGTGTTGACCGAGAAAATCTGGCAACAGGCGCTGGCGAGTCAATCGTCTCCGGCGGACAAAAAATCGCGCCTGTGACCATCGCCATCCTTTGCGAGATTCGCCATGGATGAAGCCCTCGCCGAGTTTCTGCACCATCTGGCCCTGGAAAAGAACTCCTCGGCGCACACGGTCAAATCCTATCGTGAGGATCTGACGCAGGCGCTGGAGTTCTTTCGCAGTCGCCCCGGCCAGCAGCAGATGGATCCCTCGCGCCTGACCACGCGGCTGCTGCGCTCCTACCTGAGCTGGTTGCATGAACAAAATTACGCCAAGCGCACCATCGCGCGGCGAGTGGCGGCCATACGTTCGTGGTGTCGCTTTTTATGTCGCCAGGGAATCCTCAGCAACAACCCCGCCGCCGGGTTGCGCGGCCCGCGCCAGGAGAAGGTTCTCCCGCATTTTCTCACCTGCGACGATCTGCTGCGCTTGCTGGAAGCGCCTCCCACGGACACCCCCCTGGGCCAGCGCGATCGGGCGTTGCTGGAAGTTCTGTATTCCGCCGGGCTGCGCGTGAGTGAACTCACCGGGCTGGATGTCAGCGATATCGATCTGGATAGCGGGACCGCGACCATCCGCGGCAAGGGACGACGGGAACGGCTGGCCCTCTTTGGTCCACCTGCCGTCACGGCGCTGCGAAACTGGCTCCCCCTGCGCCAGGCCCTGCTACGTCCCCGCGGGCAGGATGCGCTCTTTCTGAACAAAAATGGCACGCGTCTGTCTGCCCGCAGTGTGGGGAGATTACTGGAGAAATACCTCGCCCAGGCGGGCCTTGATCCCCGAACCAGCCCGCACACGTTGCGCCACAGCTTCGCCACCCATCTGCTCGATGCCGGGGCGGACATTCGCAGCGTGCAGGAATTGCTGGGGCACAGGAATCTCGCCACCACCCAGATCTACACCCATGTGACCACCCAGCGCTTGAAGGATAGCTATCACAAGGCGCATCCCCGGGCCTGACAGGACGGTCGGCCGCGCCCGCTTTTCAGGGAGGAAAAGCACGTATGAAACGCCAGGGATGGCTTCGCTGTTTGTTTGTTGTCGGGGCCGTCTGGATTCAGAATCCCGCGCGCGCCCAGCAGATCGACTGGCGCCAGGATTACGCCCAGGCGCGCAAGGAAGCCGAGCAAACCAATCGTCCTCTGCTCATCGAGTTTGTCAGCGCCAACTGTCCGGGCTGCGATCAACTGGACGCCGTGCCTTTTCGCGATACCGCCGTGGTGACCACCCTGAACCAGCAGTTTGTGCCGCTCCGTATTCAGGCGGAGCGCAATCCAGCGCTCACGCGCGCGCTGAATATCCAGAACTATCCGACCCTGGTGGTGGCCACCTCGGCGGGACGCATCCTCTCCATTCGCGAAGGCTACATGGAAACGCCCCGCTTTCAGGAGTTCTTGCAGACCGCCTTGCCGGAAGCTCCGGCGCCGACCCCCACCTCCCTCACGCACGACGAACAGATGGCGCGCTCCCTCGCCCAGGCCGAGCGGGCCCTGGCCGAAGGACACCCGGAACAGGCACTCCCCTTGCTGTTCCCGCTCGCCAAGCAGGAATCCGCCACGCCCTCGGCCACGCGTGCCATTCAGCTGGTGCGCGAGCTGGAATCCCGGGCCCAGGAACAACTGCAGCGCGGACGACAATTGCTCGATTCCCCCGGACAATCCGAGGAAGCGCATCGGGTGCTGAGCGAACTGGTCCGCCAGTACCCCGGCACTCGGGCAGCCACCGACGCCGCCCCGCTCGTCAACCGGGCGACCAGTCATCTGGAAGGGAAGGTGCGCGAACGCGTCCTCCAGGCACGCGAGATTCTCCAGCAAGCACGCCAGGATTTCCGCACCGAACAGTATCTGAGCTGTCTGGATCGTTGCGAATTGCTGACGACCCAGTACCTCGATCTGCCCGAGGCGGCCGAGGCCAACCAGTTGGCGACCTCGATCAAGAACAATCGCGCCTGGCTTCAGCAGGTGTGCGACAATCTCCCCACCCGCTACGGGATGCTCTACCTGGCCATGGCCGAGTTGCAACTGAAGCAGGGCCAACCGCAGCAAGCGGTCTACTATCTGGATCTCATCTTACAGGCTTTCCCCAACAGCCGCTCGGCCGAACTCGCCCAGATCCGTAAGGCGCAGATTCAGGGTGGCCCGGTGACTCCGGAGGAGAAAGAAACGCGCTGACATCCGGGCGTCCTGACACCTCGTTGTCAGTGCGTGCACAGCAGGCGGGATTCCCTTGGCGGGTCCGCGAGGGCCAGTGCCTGTCACTGGCGAGGATAGATGGCGGTGGATTGCTCCTTGACCACGGGCTGACTCAGCGTGCCGGCTTTCAACTCCACCTTGAAGCGGACATCGCCCGGCTGGAGTGCTTCCACCCGAATGCCGTACGTCCAGGTTTCCTTGGGCTCCAGACCGTCCTTCGGGGCAAAGATCACCTTGTTCCCCTCCTGGCGATAAACCGTTGGGCCGGTCGCGCTCAGAACACGCAACTGTGGGGGAATCGTCGCCACAATCTCCACCTGGTTGCCACGCAGCGAACCCTGGTTGTTCACCTCGATGCGATAGTTGGTTTGTGCCCCCACCTGCACCGGATCGGTCTCATCGGTCACTTCCAGGCGGAACGCCGGCAAACCACGAATCTCCAGCGTTTCCTGCGTTTCAGCTCGAACCGGCGGTCCGCTCTCGGGCGCGGGGGTGAACCCGGTCACGGTCGCACTGGCCTGGGCCTTCAACACTGCCTTCTCTGCCGGAGAAGCACACCGCGTGGTGAGTTGCAGATGTTTCTGTTCCCCCGCCTTCAGCGCGCCCACTTGCCAGCTCACTTCGCGTCCCTGGAGTTGCCCATTCTCGCTGGCCGAGGTGAACTCGACTTCCGCCGGGAGGACAGCCCGGATCACGGTCTCGATCAACGGCGTCTGGCCCGGATTACTCACCAGCACATCCCACTGCACCGGTCGATCGACATAGCGCACCTGCGGACCGGTGATCTTGATTGCCAGCCGGGCGTCCTGCACGGTGACGGCGTGTTCGCCCTGGGCGGTCAGGTTGGTCGACCCGGTCCCTGCCAGGCGCAACCAGAGCTTGCCCGCCTGGCGCGGCACCAGCGTGAGCGGAACCACACGTTCCTCGCCAGGAGCCAGCGGTTGCGGCAGTTTCAACTCGATGGGGTTGGCGCGCACGTCCGGCGCCTCCAGCCCCGCATCGAAACTCGCTTTCAGCAGAACATCGGAAGTGGGCGCCGTGCCCGGATTGCTGACCTTGATCTGATAGGTCACGGGCACGCCGATTAACCCGCTCGTGGGTCCGCCGACGGTCATCTTCAACCCCGGCTGCGTGACCTGAATATTCAGCTTGCTCTCGGCGCGCAAGCCTTCCTCGGTGACCAGATTGGCCTGCAAAGGCACCGGTCCCAGTTTGGTGGGCTGGAAAACCACCTCCAGTTTGCGGTTTTGCTGTCCCTTGAGATCCCCCAGCGTCCACACCAGCAGATTGCCTTCCACGGTCGCGGGTGGATCGGAGCGCACCACACGAACTCCCTCGGGGATGGGAGCCCGCACGGTCATGGAGCGCGTTTCCACCAGCCCAGTGTTGCTGACAATCAAGGAACAGGGGATCTCCTGGCCCAGGAGTGGCGCGGGGGGAGAATCGATCTTCATGCCGAGAATCGGTGCCTGCCACGAAACCTGACTTTCTCCCTGCCCGATGACGATGCCAACTCCACTGCTGGCAGTTGGATCGGGAGCCCGAATGATCTCGACGGCCACCCGATTCACCCCGGCGCTGGGCTGCAGCTGAGCCAGGGTGGCAACCGCATTGCCACTCAGATCGGTGACGGCCACCTGTTCGGGTCCGCGGGAGCGCGTGAAGACCGCCGGCGGACCATCGAGCAGCCGATAACGCACCCGGTATCCTGCCAGCGGCTGATGATCGGTGTGGCGATAGACGGAGGTAATGAAGGTGTGATCGGTGCCCGTACGCCGGGCCGCCGGGGGAGGGAACGTCCACTCGGCATCGACCCAGTGATGATTGATGAAGACCTTGCTTTTCTGCCAGTTGGCGATCTCGGGGGCGTAGACGGTGACATGGGTATCGCCCTCGACAGCGGCCGTGATCACACACCACGATTGCCCTGGCCGAATGACAAAGTCATCGGTGGGATCGTTGTTCCCGCGTGTGAAGCGATGTTCGAGGTAATCGGTGTAACTCACGGCATAGCGATTATCCACCTTGTAACCGCGACAGCCGAGGTAGCCGCTTTCATCTACCTCCACAATGTTCCCCGCCCCTTCGAGCATCCACTCCACCCGCCGATGCCGGCGGGGCTGTCCTTTCTCGTCGTAAACGGTGGCGATCAGAACGCGCTCACTCCGCACGGGACTGGTGCCCGAGAGCGGACGTACCACCAGTTCGATCGCGTGGGGATCAAAATCCTCGAAGTACCCCTCGCCGCTGGGCTTGGCATGGGTTTGGCGAATGAAGCCGGGTGGAAAGAGGTAAGGAAAATAACTGGGATTGCGCGAGCCGCACCCACCCGCCCCTGCCAGGCAGAGGCAGCCGAGGAGAATCCAGAGTCGTCCACAAGGGCGGCTTGGCATCCGTGCACTCTCCGCACAGCTCCCGGGAGCGGGGGTCAAAAGCCCCTCTCTGCGCTACCGGGCGAGGAGGTACATACCATTGATGGGTCCGCGCATCCAGATCGGTTCCAGACTGCGCACCCGAGGACCACAGCGGAGTTGCCATGTCTCCCAATCAAGCCGGCGCGCCGTCCTGCCGATAACCTCTCTGTCCCAAAGTAGACGAAGGAGGAAACCATGCCCGATCAGCAGGCCTCGGTCGTGAAGTTCCCTGGTGCGGTGACCCCGGGAGCGCTGGACGCGGAGGAGGTTCTGGCGGCGCTGAAAAAGCTCATCCCCCAGGTGAGCAGTCCGGTGGTGCAGGAATGCTTGCGCACCGTCCGCAAAGAGATCAAGTTCCTCACGGCCTGCGAAGGCTCGCTGTACGAGGATTTTGATGACTCCGCCGACGACCAGGACGACGCCGACGACTGCCTGGACGAAGATCACGACGCGAGCGAGGTTGCCTGAGCGACGGACGTACCACCCCAGAGGCAGCGGCAGACGTTGAGGCAGAAAGGCGGTCAGGCTCAAGGGTCTGACCGCCTTCGCTTTTGTACCGGGGGAACAATCACTCCACCGAGACTTCGACCTTCTCGGCGGCACACCAGAGCATGTAGGCAACGCGCTCGCGCAAAATCCGATCTCGGCGCTGGTGAGACCACGAGCGATGTGCGTTGTACAGGCAGTAGACGACGCTGATGACCAGCGTGGGAACGATGGGTACAAGGGGAACCATTGGGCACCTCGGCAAAAAAACGGAAGCTGGTGAATCGCATTCACGACCAACTCAAGACTGGGAATCGTCGTGATTCCACCCTGTCCTGTCGCCTCACCGGAACGATGACGGAAGAAGGGCCAGCAATCCCAGTCGCTCAGGAGAAGCGCCGTTGCGCATCGGGGAATCCTCCCCAGCGCGATGATTGAGGGGGTAGACAAGGCAAAGGGGTAACCACCCCTCTGCGAACAAGCGTAGGTTCTCCTCTCGCCCCTGTCAAATTGCGCCCGGCTGAAAGTTCAGCCCTTTCTTCAGAACAACCGTCAGATTGTCCCTGGCCGTCTCAGGGAAACCCCTGAATTTCCAAGCCTTTCCGGAACTCTCGCCGCTCAGCGGCGACCGGAGTTTTGCCACCCCAGCGGCGGCAAAAATCGCTGCGTGGGACCTGACCTTGACTCCAACCCCGTCCCTCTTATAATCCGCCCCTCGATTTCCTCTCGTTGGCGACAGCCCGGCCCGGGCGCACAGCGCGGAGCCAGTCCTGGCCGTGCCTGGGCGTCGTTCCCAAACCGAGCTGTCTGTGTACACCTCTTCGCAGGAGGCGCCGTGGTGACACGATCCGGAACACGACGGCTGATGAGGACCCTCCTGGTCCTGGGGATGCTGGCTGGAGGCTCGTTCCTCAGCCGCACCAGTCGGGGTGATCCCACCCCGTCGGTCCCCCCCAGGTCTGGGCCGTCCGCGCCCCCATCGGCTCCTCAGCCTGTTCCCCCGGGCGCGCCGGCGCCGGCGACCCCGGGACCAAACGAACCGCTGCGCTTGACCCGCAACCTGGCGGGGGATTCGCAGCCCATCCAGCTCCTGGCCGATGAAATCTGTACCTGGAAAGACAAGGGAAAACGCTATGTGCTCTTACGCGGACAGGTTCTGATCGAACATGGGATCGTACGTTTGCGGGCCCCACAGGCCGTGATCATCCTCGACACTGATCGCCAGCAGCGCACCGGGATTCTGCATGCTGCCGTCTATGCTGAGGGCACACTGCGCCTGGCCACCGATCAGATGAGCAAGTCCGGCACCGAGGCTCAGCTCGATCTGTACACCCGAGGGGAGGTGAAGCTGACCTCGCAAAAGAAGAAGGTCCTGCAGACACCCCAGCCCGCCGATCCGGTGTTGCTGCGAGCGATCCAGGTCTTTGCGCCGCCTCCGCCGGTTGCTCCCAAGAATGACGTGATGCGCACCGGGTTGCAGGAGGAAAGTTCGCTCCCTCCTCCCCCTCCCGGACCGACTCCGTTGCCTCCCCCTCCGGGACCAACGCCCTTACCGCCGTCGCCTGGTGCTGGCGCGTCCGGCCCGGGAATGCCGAATCCGGTGCCGCCGCCCCCGCCGCCGTCGAGCACGATGCCGCCGCCCCCCTCGACCTCGAAGGCGACGGAGAAGCCGCTCACCCCGGCCACGGCTTCTGCCAAGACGTCTGGCCCCCCCTCGCCCCCGGCGGGGGAGGGGATCCAGGCGGCCCAGTTTATCACGCCTCCCCCCGCGGGAGGCGGCTCGAATCCCTCCACGTTGCCGGGTCCGCGTTTGATGTCGCCGATTCCCGGGGCGGCCCAGGGACCCCCAGGGTCGGCGCCGCTTCGGCAGTATTCCGTCGCGCCCCGGACCGGGGGAACTTTGCAGGCCAAAAGCGAGACTCTCCCCAGCGGCGAGCAGGTCACGGTCTTTACCGGCGGGGTGATCCTCAGCGTCCGTGGGGTCGATGGCGTGGGCTTCCTCGATATCGAGGCGGATCAGGCTCTGGTCTGGTCACGCGGGGGCATTACCCCCGCCATGATCGACAATTTGCGTCGCCCCGAGGGTGAATCGAGCAAGGAGCTGGAATTCTACCTCGCGGGGAATGTCGAGATTCGCCAGCAAAATGCCGATTCCAACCGCGTTTTACGCGCCTCGGAGGTCTACTACGACGTCAACCGCAACGTTGCCATTGCGCGCGACGCCGATGTCGAGTTCCGCCGCAAGGGCTTCGTCGATCCCGTTCGCTTTCGCGCGCAGGAACTACGGCAACTCTCGGTCGACAAGATCGAAATCACCAAGGCGGAGGTGTTTTCCAGTAAACTCCCCTCCGATCCGGGTTTCAAAGTGTATTTCACCGATGCCACCGTTACCGAAACGAAGATTCCGCGCACCTCGATTTTTGGCCGCCGTGTGATCGATCGCAAGACCGGCCAGCCCGCGTTTGTGGATCAGCGTCTGATGCGTGCCCACGATGCGGTGCTGAGCCTGGAAGGAGTGCCGATCTTTTACACCCCGGTTCTGCAAGGGGATCTGAACGATCCGCTCGGACCCATCGAGGGCTTTTCATTTGGAGTGAATCGCATCTTTGGGGCTCAGTTCGCCACGCAGTTAAATGTGTGGGATTTGCTCGGCATTGATCCCGATCCGACCAAGCGCTGGCGCATGGAGCTGGACTATCTCAGCAAGCGCGGCCCGGGCATGGGGACCACCTACGACTACTCAGACACGGAGCTGTTCACCATCCCCACCAAGCTGGAAGGAATGGTGAAAGCCTGGGGATTGAAGGATACGGGCCCGGATATCCTCGGCGGCGGGCGCCCCTTGCCTTTTGACGTCGATCACCCGGAATGGCGCGGCCGCGTGCTCTGGCGGCAAAATGCGCAGAACATGCCCGATGGCTTTTCCGTGCAAACGCAGCTGTCGCTGTTGAGCGATCACAACTTCCTGGAACAGTATTACAAGCAAGAGTTCGATTTCGATGTCAATCAGTCGACCTACATTTATCTGAAACAACAGCAGGATCAGTGGGCGTGGACGGCGCTGGTGGAACCGCGCTTGCGCGACTGGGTAACTGAAACCCAGTGGCTGCCGCGCGCCGACGGGTATGTGCTGGGGCTCAATTTGTTCGATCGCCTCAGTTACAATGCCCACGCCAGCGCGGGCTGGGCGATGTTGCGCACCAGCAATGTACCCGAACCGCCCGTCAGTCCGACCGATGTGAACATCGACACTGCTCGGCTGGATTTTATGCAGCAGGTGAGTTTGCCCGTGGACGCCGGCCCCATTCAGCTGGTGCCTTATGCCTTGCTCGATTTGACCTATTACAGCGAGGATTTGTCGGGCCAGCAGCGCGGCCGTGTTTATGGCGGCGGCGGGGTTCGCGCCAGCATGCCCTTGACTCGTTTGTACCCCAATGTGCAGAGCGATCTCTTCAACGTGAACGCGCTCAATCACAAGATTGTTTTAAGCAGCAATTATCTTTATGCCGGCTCCACGGTGAATTATCTGCTCTTGCCGCAGCTGGATCGTTTGAATGACGATGCAACCGACCAGGCCT
Organism: Planctomycetota bacterium; assembly: GCA_029777335.1. GTDB lineage: Bacteria > Planctomycetota > Planctomycetia > Gemmatales > Gemmataceae > JAKOSN01. The sequence goes on along the minus strand of JAKOSN010000217.1, from coordinate 28,987 downwards.
TGCGCGATATCAATCCGCTGCAAACCGCGTTCAACCCGGGGAATGGCTACTACCTGGTGAACTCGGCGCTCTATCAACCGCAAACCTACGCGATTCGCCGCCTGCTGGATAACCGCATCGACACTCTCGATGATATTCAGGTGTTGCAGCTCGACATGCGCCAGCGCTTGCAAACCAAGCGGGGCTTTCCGGGCAATCAGCACGTGGTCGACTGGATGACCCTCGATGTCTCCACCTCGATCTTCCCAGAGAAAAACAGCCAGAACTTTGGCGGACTCTTCAGCTTTGTCGAGTGGGACTATGTGTGGAATATTGGCGATCGCACGGCGCTGACCTCAACCGGCTGGACGGATCCCATCGATCACGGCGCGTCGGAATACACCTTTGGCGCCTTCATGAATCGCCCAGATCGCACCAATTTCTATCTGGGTTATCGCCAGATCGATCTGATTCAGAGCAAGGCGGTTACGGGAACGGTGACTTACATCTTCAGCCCCAAGTACGCCATGACGGGGGGATTCGCCTACGACTTTGGAACCAGCCAGAGCCTGTCCAACTCGCTGGTGTTCACCCGCATGGGAACCGACTTGCAGTTCAGCCTGGGGTTCACGTACAACGCCCTGCAGAACAACTTCGGCTTCACCTTCGAGCTGGTGCCCAACCTGGTGGCGGCCACTCGTCGCGCCGGCGTGGGACGGGCGACCTTGCTGGGCGGCGGCGCGGGAGGATTGTTCGGGACGCGCTAGGCAGCGCGCAACGCGCGGCAATTGCGATTTCACCGCAGGAGCAATCGTGATAAAGTACCCGAAGCGTCTGGGGGCAATGCAGCACCCGCACGGGTCTGGCGGTGAGGGGTGGATGGCTGCTTCAACTTCTTCTCTCGATCTTCCGCACGACCAGCAGCAACGGCCGCGTCTGTCCTGGGTCGACAAGTTCCGGGTTGCCTTTCGCGGCATCAAGCTGGGCATCCGGGGCCACTCCAGTTTTGCTGTGCACTTCTTCTTTACCATGCTGGTCCTGATGGCTGCGGTGGTCCTTGGCTGTGCGCTGTGGCAGTGGTGTATCCTGCTGCTGAGCATTGGCGGAGTTCTGACAGCCGAGTTGTTCAACAGCGCCCTGGAAACGCTCTTTCGTGGCCTCGATGAATCCACACGCGAACGCTCCTGGCAAAGCCTGGACATCGCCGCCGGCGCAGTGTTGCTCGCCAGTCTGACCGCCAGTCTGATCGGGGTGCTGGTGCTTGGGCATCAACTCCTGGTGTTGCTGGGCGTCCTTCCTTGAACGCGGCTTTCCCTTGCCGATTTGCCTTCCCCGGTGCCGCCGCATAAACTGCCTGCATCGAATCCCGCACCGGAGAAGACGTCATGCAGGCCAATCGCGACTGGCTCACCACGCATCATTCTCAGCTTATCCAGGACCTGGCTGACCTGGTCACCATCCAGAGCATCAGCACGGATGGGGCGCATCAGAAGGAAATTGACCAGTCTGCCGAGCTGACCTGTGTGCAGATGCGCCAGGCGGGGCTGGAGAAGGTGCAGATCCTGAAAACCCGCGACTCCAACCCCTATGCCTATGGCGAATGGCTGGGTGCGCCGGGACAGCCCACCGTCTTCCTCTATGCGCATCACGATGTGCAGCCGGTGAATGAACCTGACCAGTGGCTTTCGCCTGCCTTCACGCTCACTCCCCGCAACGGCCGGCTTTATGCACGCGGGGCCGCCGACGACAAGGGCGCCATCACCGCTCAGCTCGGGGCGATCGCCTCGTTTCTCCAGACATCAGGGCGATTGCCGATCAACGTGAAGATGGTCGTCGAGGGCGAGGAGGAAGTCGGTTCCAGCAACCTGATGGGCTTCTTCCAGCAACATCGCCAGCAAATCCAGTCCGATGTGATCGTCGTCTGCGATACCGAGAATATCGAGGTGGGGCTTCCCTCGATCACCTATTCGCTGCGCGGCATTGTCACGTTGCATGTTGAGGTGCAGACGGCGACCATTCCCGTGCATAGCGGAATGGCCGGGGGCCTGCTCGCCGATGCGGCCATCGCACTGAACACGGTCCTGGCCCGCCTCTTCTGGAAGAATGGTCCGTTGCCCGTGCCGGGGTATTACGACCAGGTGCGCCCCATGACCGACCAGGAACGCGCCATGATGCGCACCTTGCCCTGTGATCTGGAGAAGTGGCGCAGCGAACTGGGGCTCCCCGGCTCGGTGCGTTTTGCCCTGGAGGAGAATGGGCATCCCTACGAGCAAACCTGGCGCAAGCCCGCGGTGACCATCATCGCCCAGGAAGCCAGTTCGATCAAGAGTGCCTCCAACCAGGTGCTGCCCCGCGCCCAGGCCATCGTCAGCTGCCGCATTGTCCCCGATCAGGATCCCGACGATGTCTTCAAGCGCATGAAGACCTTCCTCGAAGCGGATCCGCCCTGGGGGGCGAAGGTGACGGTGAAGCCGTATGGCAACTTCGTCAAGTGGTGGATGACCGATCCCACCGGGCCGGCCTTCGAGGCGGCGATGTCGGCAATGAAGAGCGGCTTCGAGCGCGACCCCGTGGGCATTGGCTGCGGCGGCACGATCGGCTTTGTCGGTCCGCTGGCCGATCTCCTCGGCGGCGCCCCGGCGCTGCTGCTGGGAATCGAGGATCCCCAGAGCAATGCGCATGCCCCCAATGAAAGTCTGCACGAGGGCGACTGGCGCAAACTGATGTTGTCGCTGGCACATCTCTTCCACAATCTGGGACAATTACCAGGCGGAAAGGTGAAATAATCTCGCCCCGATCCGGGCGGCTCGGACGGCTCCCGCTGCCAGACCGCCCCTCTTCCGAGAATGCACGTCATGAATCTCCTTGACCGATTGCGCGCCATCGTAGGCCCGGGGGCGATGCTCTCGTCCCCAAGCGATCTGCTGGTCTACGAGTGTGATGGCTACACCCTGGAGAAGAACAAACCCGAGGTGGTCGTCTTTCCCACCTCCACCGAACAGGTGGTCCAGATCGTCAAACTCTGCAACGAACTCAAGGTGCCTTTCCTGCCGCGCGGCGCAGGAACAAGCCTGGCGGGCGGATGTCTGCCGGTGGGCGGGGGGGTGGTGATTTCCCTCACACGGATGAAGCGGATCCTTGAAGTCAGCTATCGCGATCGCTATGCAGTCATTGAACCGGGCGTGGTTAACCTCTGGCTGACCAATCACATGAAAGCGCAGGGATATCACTTTGCCCCGGATCCGTCGAGCCAGGGCGCGTGTACCATTGGCGGAAACGTCGCCACCAACTCGGGCGGTCCACACACGCTGAAATACGGGGTGACCGTCAATCACATTCTGGGGGTGGAACTGGTCCTCCCCGATGGCCGTGTGGTGCAGACGGGCGGCCCCACCGAGGACAATCCCGGCTACGATCTGACCGGCGTGATTGTTGGCTCGGAAGGCACCTTCGGCGTGGCGACCAAGGTCTGGGCACGCATCACACGCAACCCCGAGGCATACCGCACCCTGCTTGGGGTGTTCGAGACGGTCGATGATGCGACCAACACCATCAGCGACATCATCGGCGCGGGGATTATTCCCGGGGCGCTGGAGATGCTCGATCAGTTGATTCTGCAAGCAGTCGAGGCCGCCTTCCACTTTGGCTTTCCGCTCGATGCGGGCGCGGTGCTGATCATGGAAGTCGATGGCCTGGAAGCCGGACTGGAGGCCAGCGCGGAACGCATCGAGGCGATCGCCCGAAAAAACAACGCACGCGAGGTGCGCCGCGCCAACACCGACGCTGAGCGCATGCTTCTGTGGAAATCGCGCAAACAGGCATTCGGCGCCGTGGGCCGACTGGCGCCAAGTTATTGCACCCAGGACGGGGTGGTGCCGCGCACCAGGTTGCCGCACATTCTGCGACGCATTCAGCAGATTGGCGAAAAATACCATCTTCGCATCTGCAATGTCTTTCATGCCGGCGATGGCAACATTCACCCGATTCTTCTCTTCGACGAACGCGACGCCGACCAGGTCCAGCGCGTCCTGCGCGCCAGCCACGAGATTCTGGAGGAATGTATCGCCGTGGGCGGGAGTGTGACCGGGGAACATGGCATCGGCGTGGAGAAGATCGATTTCATGCCGCGTCTGTTCACGCCCGACGATCTGGGGATGATGCTCCGCTTGCGCGCAGCGTTCAACCCGACCAACCTGTGCAGCCCGGCCAAGATGCTCCCGACCGCGGGCGCCTGCATCGAACAAAGCAAGGTCGGTCGCCACGCCGCCCTGTGAAGGTAGCACCCCGATGGGCTTCCCTCCAAACCCGGGTTTCCAGAGCCCCGCGTGTGAGCAAGAGGCTCTGGAAACCGCTGGCGCGCATTCCCTCTCGTCTCACTTCGTCGACGTTGGCTTCGGCACCAGAGCCGACAGGGCGAGGTCGAAATAAAGATCGGAGCTGCCGCTGCCATTCTTCACCCGCACCGCCACCACGTTTTTCCCTGGCTTGAGGTGCTTCAGAGGCACGACAATCTCACGATTCCAGTACGCAAACTCGTGGTCCGCGGTCGGATCCTGATCGATCAGCTGTCCATTGAGATAAACGAGGGCGCTGTCATCGCTGGCCACCGTCAAGGAGAACTGCACCCCTTTCTGAGCGAGCAACTCCGCCGGCACTTCCAGTTCATGACGAAAGAGCACCTCCTGCTCCTTGAGAGTGATCACCGTTCCCTTTCGCGTGGTGAGTTCCTCCTCGCCATAACCGACAGGCGCCTTGCCCACGAGCCAGCTTTTGTCGTCGAAGGTTGGCGCGGTCCACGTATCGCCCTTTACCTTGCTGGCAGCCTGATACTTCCAGCCGGCGGAGCCCTGAGGCAGCAGGGGGGTCGGCTGCACCGAGACACCGCCCCCGGTGGACGCGGTAGTGCTCACGCTCACCAGGAACTTCGTTTCCTCCTTGAGCGAGAGGTTATCGACCCTGGCAGTCGCACGCACCAGGAAGCTGGCGTTGGCCAGGGACCTGGCCTGGGGCGGCGCCTTGAGCACCGCGCGGCCCTCGTTGGCACCAGCGGGAATGGTGATCGAGGCCGCACTGACCCCCTGTGCTCCCGGCGGTGCGACCACCTCCACCTTGAACTCGCCCTTGTAGCCATGCAAACGCTTCACCTTGATCCCCAGAGCCGCCTCCCCGCCCGGGCGGAGCACCACTTGCGGTGCCATCAGACTCAGCTCGGCGACACTGTTGTAAACGGTGAAGCGAATGGGGGGAGTTGACTCCACCGCCTCCAGGTTTTGCTTCTTTTTCTTGTCCCTGGGATCGGGTTGATAGGAGAATTTCCCCCGTCCCTCGAAGACGAGGTTGTAGGTGCCTGGCGGGGTGTTGGTCGGCACCTGGAATTTCACCACCACCTCCGCTTTGTTCCCCGGGATCGAGGTGTTGGGAATGTTGATCAACTGGCCGTTCGACTGCACGGGAGCGCTCACCCGAACCAGTTGAACCGTGGCATTCTTGAATTCGGGCCACTGACGATTTACTGTCAACTTGACCTCGCCACGTCCGCCCACGGGGAGTTCCAGGGTCTGGACGCTGGTCTCCAGCGTGTACGGCCCCTTGTCGCGGATGGCCAGACAGACCGAGCGCGCCAGCCGACTGATGGCGGGCTGGTTTTTCTGCGGGGTCGGCCAGACCAGCGTACTGGCGTGGGCCGGGCGCACCACGGGTTTGCCCTCGATCTGCGCGGTCCCCTTGATGCGAATGGCGCCGGCCCAGAAAGGGGCATCTGCCCGAGCAGTCACGACCAGGCTCACTTCCTTCACCCTGGGACCAGCGACCTGAGGCACACAGGTGAGCCCAGGGGGCAACCCCTCGGCCTCGAGCACGATCTCGCCGTCGAAACCATCGTGGCGTATACACACCACCTTGAGATCCTGATGTCCACCCCGTTCGACGGTAAATCCGCCCCCACTCTCGGCGTTATCGATCAGGAGCAACGAGAAATCCGGCTTTTCCGGGCCGATGGTGACACTGTAGATCGACCGTGGCCCGGCGCGCCCCATGGCTGTCCAGCTGCCGATGAGCAACTCATAGTCGCCGTCGGCCGGAACCACAAAACGATACTTGGGATCCTGGCTTGAGGTCCACAACTGTGCAGCGACCGTTGGCAGTTCACTGTTATCGTCCGCCTCACCAACGATTTGCTTTTTGTCCGGTCCGCGCAGGCGGAAGTAGAGATCGACCGGCGCCCGCAGACGATCGCCGTAGCCTTCCAGAACGTAAACCTCGCCTTTTTTGGCCGAGAAAGAGTACCAATCACGATCGTTTTTATTCTCAATCCGTCCACAGAGAGTACAGGGGAGTTTGATGGGCTGCGCCTTCTCCGGGGTGTCGTTGTCCCCTGCCTCCAGGATCACCGGATAGTGCGCCTGGAGGAGCAGCGCCGGGTTGGACACACCACTATCATTGCGTGTGCGATATTCAAAGCCATCGAGCGTGCCCATACGCGGAAGGAGCGTGCCGGAGAAGACCGGGCCACACTGACTGGCTACAACCGCCGGCACCTGTACCTTCGCCCGTGCAGTTTCGAGTTTCAGCCCCCTGGGGGTGACACTCGTTTGCTCGGGTTGACTCCCCGGAAGATTGCGCCCGTACAGCGTGACGAGCGTCGCTTTTCCTTTCTCCACCACGGGCGGATAGACAACATCGATCCAGGGCGCCGTGGTGAGACGAAGCCGATAGAACGTCTCATCAGCCTTGCCGACGAGATAGGTGAAATCACACACGCGCACCAGATACTCGCCATCACCGGGAAGGAAGACATCGACCACGGCATCGCGACTGCGATAGTTACGACTGAACGCCAACCGCTTCCCCTGAGGGCTGAACATTTCGAGCAGGGGATCGAGACGGCTATCGATGCTGGAGGCGGCACAGTGGACCACCACGCGTTGCCCCTTCTTCCCAGTGAACCGGTAATAATCCACATCGGTGCGCGTGGCGATGGTGCCGTTGACGGTGCGATTCAGCGTCACCGTCTGCGCCTCGGGAGTGTCGTTGTTTGGCTCCTTCTCCTGAACTTCCTCCAGATCGCCAACCACAAACGCGCGCGGATTGCTGATCCCCCATTTGCCGATGGCGCGAATATCGTGCACGCCCAGCGGCGTCTCGGCGGGCACAGTGATCCGGAATCGGATTGGCGCAGGAGGAGGGTTTTTCCCCGAGGGAGCAGGAGTGGGAAGCCGCTCCGCCTTGAGGTGGGGATCGCTGAAATAAAGAGTGGTGAGATCGTCGAGCGCTTCGCCCTGGAGCGTAACCTCCACTGTGCTGCCTTGCCTGGCTCCGGGTGGATCCACAGCGCTCAGCCGCACGCGCGGAAAGGGTTGAGCGTAAACCTGGGCCACTCCAAACACCACCAGCACAAGGAGCGCGGAGCCACATCGGGCAAGGGTTCGTCCTCGGTCATTCGCAGCAACGGTGTGTGCGGAAGAGACGCGAGGAGATCGATCGTGCCGCATAATATCCTCCTTGGCAGATGGTTCTTCTATCTTTTCACCTCAAGCGCATGCCTGAAACTGGACAGCCCGCGAACGGGCCTGGCGGGAGTGAGTTCCCGTCCTTTCGCCACGTCTACCGCATGCCCCCGGCGCATGCAAGCACGAATCAGCGAGTGCAAAAAAGTTGCGGTGAGGGGCGTGATCACTCTGGAGTGAGGTGCCTGGCCTTCTGCCAACCGGCCTCGATCTCGGTGCGCGAGCGTTGTGCCAACGGCTGTTCCGACTGTTGTTCCAGCCGCTGAAACCGGGCGAGGAAACGTCTTGTGCAGGCACGCAGGGCCTCCTCGGCGCTGAGGTCGAGCCAGCGTGCGAGCTGACAGAGTGTGAAGAGAAGATCGCCCAGTTCGTGTTCGAGGTGCTGGTGTTCGTCCCCCGCGGGTGCGGTCGCCTGCTCCCCGTGTGCACGGAGTGCCTGTTCCAGTTCGGCCATCTCCTCGCGGACCTTGGCGAACACGTCGGCGAGCGAGGTCCAGTCCACCCCGACGCGCGCCGCCTTCTCCCCCAGGCGCTGGGCCCGCATCAGCGCGGGAAGTGCCTCAGGGACACCTGCCAGAGGCGAGGCGGGAGGCCCCTGCTTTTCCGTGGCCTTGATCGCTTCCCAGTTGCGGCGCACCTCGTCGGCGTCTGCCACCTGCACCGAGCCGAAGACATGAGGATGGCGGCGCACCATCTTGTCAGCAATGTCGCGCAGCACCTCGATGATGGAGAAGCCCCCGCGATCGTCCGCCACCTGCGCGTGCAGCACCACCTGCAAGAGGAGATCGCCCAGTTCCTCCCGCAGCGCGCGCTCATCCACGCGCTCAATGGCATCGAGCACCTCGTACGCTTCCTCGAGCAGATAAGGGCGCAGGGTGTGATGGTCCTGCTCCAGATCCCACGGACACCCCGTGTGCGGAGTGCGCAGCGCCTTGATGATGGTGACAAACTCCTTGAACACCTGGGCTGCCTGATCCGGATCCATCTGCCAATCCTCAACCGGCTCCACCAAGCAAACGGAGGTGAGGAGCGCTGCCGCATGGGTGCGCGCTCCTCACCTCCTCAGAAAAACCTCGTGCGGCCACCTCGGGAGACTCAGATCAACTCGGTCTTGCCCGGGACCGGCAAATCGGCCACTGGCAGGCTCATGTCACGCGAGAGCTTGGGCGGGAAGGTGTCGAGCCTGGACTTCAGCGCGAAGTCGAAGGTGACGGCCTTGCCGGTGTACGCGCTCATGCGGCCCATGATCGCCGTCAAGGTGCTCTCCGCCACCGTCTTCAGTTCGTTGAGCGGTTCACCCTTGCGAATACTGGCAATCAGATCGGTGTGTTCCTGCACATACGGATCGATGCCACGGCCGCGAAAGACGCTCTTGCCGTTGATGCGATACTGGTTCGGCTGACAGGTGCCCTTGGTGCCAACCAGGGCCTCGGAGACACTGTTTTCGCAGTCGTTGATCTGGCGGGCCATGCTGAGCATGTGCACGCCGTTGGGATACTCAAAATCGATGGCGAAGAAGTTGAAGATGTTGCCATCGACCTTGGGATCGTTGTAGGGGCGCGTGCGTCCGCCCATGCCGACCGCCCTGGCAGGAGGTCCCCCCATCGCCCAGTTGCAGACGTCGAGATTGTGCACATGCTGCTCGACGATGTGATCGCCGCACAGCCACATGAAGTGATACCAGTTGTTGATCTGGTAATCGAGGTCCGTCATCCCCGACTTGCGATCCCGGAACCAGATGTTGCCCTGATTCCAGTAGCAGCGCAGGGCGGTGATTTCGCCGATGGCGCCGTTGGCGACCTGCTTCATGGTTTCGAGGTAGCCCGCCTGGTGGCGGCGCTGCGTGCCGGCGACGATGGCCAGTTTCTTCTTCTTCGCTTCCTCGTACGCGTCCAGCACCTTGCGAATGCCCGCGCCGTCGACCCCAACGGGCTTCTCAGTGAAAATGTTCTTCCCCGCGGCGACAGCAGCCTGCAGGTGTTGCGGCCGGAAGCCCGGAGGGGTGGCCAGGATGATGTAGTTGGCGCCCGAATCGATCACCTTCTGATACGCGTCCACCCCGCCGTAACAGGCCTCGTCGGGGATGCTCACCTTGTTGCCCAGCTTCTTGCACTGCTCGTCGTTCTGGGCAAAGCGCATCAGCCGGTTACGCAGCCCACTGGCCTTGTCCTGGAAGTAGTCGCCCAGCGCGACGATCTCCACGCCGGGGGCGGAATGCATCACGTTCTCGGCGGCGCCCGAGCCGCGTCCGCCGCACCCGATCACCCCCACCTTGATGGTGTTGTTCTCGGCGGCGTGAACGCCCGGGGTGAAGAGGTGGGCAGCCACGGCCGTTCCCGCGACCACGGTCGTCGTTTTCAGGAAATCGCGCCGCGAAGTCGTGTCGCTGCCAGGAATGTCCGTCATGTCAAGGACCTCCAGAGAGAGTGGTGAAAGTCAGGGGAGCAGGGATGTTGGGGGTGCCGGCCCATGCTCATGCGCCAGCGTTATTCGCTTTCACGAGTTACCTTGGACCGCAGCGTCTTGAGTGCATCGAGTTCCTCGACCTCGCGCACAATGCGGAAGCCGACAAACTCCGCACTGGTCAGCCACCAGATACTTTGCGGACGTTGCGGATCGAGTTTGATCCAGGTTTTGTCCGAGCCACGCCGTGCCGCACTGCGGCACCCGACGGGCTGATCGGACCAGGCGCCCCCACGCGCCACGTGGGGGAACCGCTTGTCGGTCGGCATCAGGAAAGGTTCGACCGTCGCCCGATCGAGCGGGAAGGTCGAGTAGTAATCCTTGCGGTAGTGATCGAGGCACCATTCGCTGACATTGCCATGCATGTCGTACAAACCCCACGGGTTGGGCTTCTTTTCGGCCACCTTGTGGGTCACTTCCTCGGAATTGCCGGCGAACCAGGCGTACTCCCCCAGCTTGGCCGGATCCTCGCCAAACGAGTAGGCCGTGGTCGTGCCAGCGCGACAGGCCCATTCCCACTCCGCCTCGGTCGGCAGGCGATATTTCTTCCCTGTCTTCCTGGACAGCCAGTAGCAGTATTCCATGGCGGCGTGATGGGTGATGCAGATGGCCGGTTGTCCTTCGCGGCCGTGGCCGAAGGTTTCATCGGCGTACGGAGGGGTGGGACGCGTGACGGCATTGACATCCTTCGACTTTTCGCCGGGCTTGGGATCGTTCCCTTCCGGCTTCGACTTCCAGTACTGGTCGTATTCGTCCCAGGTGACCTCGCACTTCCCCACCCACAGGGGGCGAATGGTGACCGGATGCTGCGGCCCCTCGTCGTCCTTGCGGCCTTTCTCGTCCTTGGGACTGCCCATCAGGTACGTGCCGCCCGGAACGGCGATCATCTCAAACTTCACCTTTCCCCCCGGCATGGTCTCGGTGTAGCTCTTGTGCTTGACCGGCTCGAGGTGGGGGAGTTTGTCCTTGCTGTCGGCCGCCGGGGTATCCTGGAGCGAAAGCAACACCAGCACTCCGGGAAGGAAAATGAGGATCGCGCTGAGAGGGTGGTACAAGAAGCGTCGCATCTGTGTTAAGCTCCACAAGTCGTCCAGGTATGAGGACCATCCCCGGAGAGTTGACGCATGTCCCGTTGGTATTGTGCCAGTCTCGCCGTGCTACTTTCGACGGCCCTTGTGGGCCGCGCGGACCAACCGCTCAAACAGTACACTTTCACCGAGCCGCACATGGGAACGCGGTTCAAAGTGCTAGTCTACTCCGCTGACAAAGAATCGGCCAATCGAGCGGCCAAAGCAGCATTTGCACGAATCGCTGCGCTCGATGGTATCATGAGTGACTATCGTCCGGCCAGCGAATTGATGCAATTGTGCCAGAAAGCCGGCGGCGACCCCGTCCCCGTCAGCCCGGAGTTGTTCACCGTGCTTGCGCGCTCCCAGGACCTGGCCCGCGCTTCCGACGGCGCCTTTGACGTGACCATTGGTCCAGTCGTGAAATTGTGGCGCCGCGCCCGCAAGAGTATCCAGTTGCCCGACCCCGAGGAGCTGGCCGCCGCGCGAAAGCTGGTGGGCCACGACAAGATTCGGCTCGATGCCGCCCGGCGTACCGTCCAGTTGACCACCCGGGGAATGAAACTCGACCTGGGCGGCATCGCCAAGGGGTACGCCGCCGATGAGGCATTGAAAGTGCTCGCCGACCACGGGCTGAAGTGCGCCCTCGTCGCCGCGGGCGGCGATATTGCCGTGGGCGAGGCGCCCCCCAACAGCAAGGGATGGAAGATTGGGATCGCCCCCTTGCTCGATCCGGAAAGTCAACCCAAACACGCCCTGTTGCTCAGCAAGGCCGCCGTTTCCACCTCGGGCGATGCCGAGCAATATGTGGAGATCGAGGGGAAGCGCTATTCCCACATTGTCGATCCGAGAACAGGGGTTGGGGTCCTGGGACAGTTCAGCGTCACGGTGATCGCCCGGCACGGTATCACCACCGATTGCCTGGCGACCGCCGTTTCCGTCCTGGGTCCGGAGAAGGGACTCGCCCTGATCGCCAAGCACAGGGGAGTGGCGGCCCTGATCGTGGAAAAACGCGGGCAGAAAGAACAGACGTATGAATCGCCCGGCTTCCAACAATTCCTTATTAAACCCTCGCAAAAGTAGCTTTTCTCTCTCACGAAGGATGCCTCCATGGAACCCACGCGACGTCGTTTTCTCAGCACCACAGCCGGATTGGCGACGCTCCCCCTGTTGACCGCCGCTCCCCAGGCCCAGGCGGCCGAGGCTCCTTTGCCCGGCCGCACCCGGAACACGCGCTTCGCCTGCAACGTGGAGATGTGGTTCACCCGCGAGAAGGATTTTCTCAAACGGCTGGAAGGGGCCGCCAGGCTCGGGTTTCCGGCGGTCGAGTTCTGGCCCTGGCAGAGCAAGAACATCAATGCCGTGGCAGAAACCTGTGCCCGGCTCAAACTCGAAGTGGCCCAGTTCACCGCCTGGGGCTTCACCCCGGGGCTGAACGATCCGAAAAATCATGCGCGGTTTGTCGAGACCGTCGAGCAAAGCTGCGAGGTGGCCAGGAAGCTCAAGTGCAAGCTGTTGACCGTTGTGGGCGGCAACGACATCCCAGGCATGTCGCAGCAACAGATGCACGAGAACATCATCACCGGGCTGAAGAAGGGCGCGCCGATCGCCGAGAAGCACGACATCACGCTTATCCTCGAACCGATGAACATCCGCGTCGATCACAAGGGACATTGCCTGTACGGCAGTGCCCCCACGATTCGGATCTGCAAGGCGGTTGGCTCCAAGCATGTGAAGATCTGCTGGGATCTGTACCACATGCACATCACCGAGGGCGATCTGTGCGGACATCTGCGTGAAGGGATTAACGAGATCGGCTATATCCAGCTTGCCGATCACCCAGGGCGGATGGAGCCGGGCACGGGCGAAATCCACTATCCGCGCGTGCTGCGCGAGCTGAAGAAACTCGGCTACAACGGCTACGTTGGCCTGGAATGTCGGCCGTCGAAGAGTGAAGAGGAAGCCGCGTGGGCAGTCAACCGCGCGGATCAGTGGTAAGACTCCGCGTCCCGAGCGACGAGGACGCGTTCTCGTCGCTCGACCAGTCTTCCAGGGGGGCAAAACAGATGGCACAGCCAAAACAGGTCGCGGCGATCGTCACCGAATATCGGCGTCATTCCCATGCCGATGTCATCGTGGGGAAGCTTCTGGAGGGATACAACCACGATGGCGGACCCAGGCCGAATTTGAAGCTGGTTTCGCTGTATGTCGATCAGTTTCCCGCCAAGGACATGAGTCGGGAGCTGGCAAAGAAACACGGCTTCAAACTGTGTTCGACCATCGAGGAAGCGCTCACCCTGGGCGGCAAGACTCTCGCCGTCGAAGGGGTGCTGTGCATCGGCGAACATGGCAACTATCCCAACAACGAGCGCGGACAAAAACTCTATCCAAGGCGACGCTTCTTCGAGGAGGTGACCAGGGTCTTTGCGAAAGCGAAACGCGCCGTGCCGGTCTTCAACGACAAGCACCTGGCCGCCACCTGGACCGATGCACGCTGGATGTACGACCGCGCCCGCGAGTTGTTTGTCCCCTTTCTCGCCGGGTCCTCGCTCCCGGTCACCTGGCGCAAACCGCCCTTGAAGGTGCCGAAGGACGCGCCTCTCCTGGAAGCGGTGCAGGTTGGCTATGGACCGTTCGAGGGCTATGGCTTCCATGCGCTGGAGGCGATGCAGTGCCTGGCCGAGCGTCGCAAGGGAGGCGAAACCGGCGTGAAGTCGGTGCAGTGCCTGCAAGGGGCCGCAATGTGGAAAGCGCTCGACGAGGGGCGATGGTCGAAGAAACTACTCGACGCCGCCCTGGCGCTGGTGCCGGCCCATGCGAAGGGCGATTACCGCGAACTGACTGCCAGGACGAAGGATGCTGGCGTTTTCCTGATCGAGTATCGCGACGGGTTCAAGGCGGCGGTCGCGATGATGAATGGCTGGGTTTACGAGGGCGACGGCGGAGCGTTCTGCGGGGCCGTGCAACTGCGCGGCGCGGACCACCCCTCGGCGACGCATTTCTACTTGCAGCAACCCGACCCGTTTGGCCACTTTGCCTATCTGGTAAGGGCAATTGAGGCGATGATGCAAACGGGACATCCACCCTATCCGGTCGAGCGTACCCTGTTGACCACGGGAATTCTCGACGCCGTGATGACGAGCGCCGCCGAGAAAAATCGGGCGGTGGAGACCAAGCACCTCGCGATCCGTTATCAACCGACCGACTGGCCCTTTGCCACCGATCCGATTCCCAGGGTGATCAAGCGCTGATCCTTTGAAGGCTGACACAAGATCGAGGATGGTCCCATGGCGATTTGCCCGCATTGCCAGACGGCGTTTGACACCGAGTCCATCTGCCTGGTCTGTGGCGCTCCGCTGACCGAACACACTTCCACCATCCGCGCCACGCCTCCTCCTGCGGAAGAAGACGCGTGGCAAGGTGAGAGCGAAGACCAACAGCCGAAACCGCATTACCGGCTCCCCGAGCCCAGGGTCGAAAAACGCTGGGATCGTGCGTTCGCGCGGACAGGATTCAAAGTGGGATGGATCGGCGCCTGGTTGCTGGCAGCAATTACCCTGGCGGAGAGGAACGATCACGCTGCTCCTGGAGAATCCGGCGTTATGGCGCTGGTTCTGTTCCTCGCCGCTCCCATCTTTGGCGCCCTCGGAGCGTATTTCAGCGCATTGGTGATTGCCCCGCTCGCCGAGTTCGCGACCGGGTTACTCTGGCATCGAAAGCACGGTGGGGTGGAGATGCCGGACGACGCGGCGGGGCATACGCTGGGAGAGGCGCGAAACGATTCCGATGTCACCGCGGTGTCACCAGAAACGAACATCCAGTCGCGCGAGGGGGACAAGGATCGGCAACGGCTTCCCGAGGCGGACCTCTGAGGGGGTCCACCTCGGGAAACCCTGGAACCCCAGGTGTCACTTGCCGGCGCTGAACAGCCCCACCAGCGCAAAGCCAAGGACATAGGTGTCGATGCCGGAGGCATCGAAGGGCATCGACAGCGAGGCACGCGTTTCGTAGCGGAGCACCTTACCATCATCGGTGGCGATGCTCACATTCGGGAAGAGATGTTTGCACACCTCGTGCCCGTTGGGGATTGAGCCGACATCGAGCTTGACATCGGGGACAGCGCTGCTGATCGCCTGGGCAATCATGGGCGCCAGCGACAGAAGCTGTTTCACCCCCGGGCGGGGATCGGAAACCGAGATCGACGTGAACTCCTGCGGCAGCTTCTCCAGCGAGGCGCGGACGGCCGCGTCCGGCTTCCACGAGGGCAGCTCGCCGGTGGCGCGCAGGATGTACCCCTGCACCGGCTGCGGATAGTAGCTGACCACCAGCCAGTCCTTGTGCACCGCATAGGTGGGCAGGAAGAAGAAACCCTGCTGCTTGAAGTGCACCTCGCGCAACTCCACCCCGCGATACTTACGCTTCTTGACGGTGATATCCACTCCCGTGGACTTGGCCACGCCCTTGAGAGCCTGGTCGAGTGTTTCCTGCAACCTGGCAGGATCCTTCGCCTTGATCAGGAAGGTCTGCCCCAGGTTGAATGGCCCCTCCGCAGGCGAGCTATACTGCACCAGTTGATCGCCCAGCGAACCCAGCAGATCCTTGCGAATGTCGATCCCCAGGATCTCGTTGGCGACTTTGAGTCCTTCCTGAATACGCGGGAGTTCGTTCGGGTCGTAGAGTTTCACCATCGTTTCGATCGTGGCGAGGACGGTGTCGTAGGTGGCGGCCGCGTCGAAACTGGTCATCGTCCAGCTCACGGTGTCGTCGGGAAGCGGGGGCACATCGGAGAGTTTGAACGATTTGCCCGTGGCCAGCGCGAGCAACCCCTTGCGTCCGCCGGAGACATCCACCTCCATCAGGCCCCGTTCGGCGATGTCCTCGAAGCCCGAGTAAAAGGTGATCGATTTGAGACCATCCAGACCGAGCTGATCGATGATCTTCCCCGCCTCGGGGTGGACGCCCCTGGCCAGCTTGGCGACGGCAGCGACATCGAGAAAAGCCCGCGCATTCGTCTGGAACTGCTTGAAGCCCGCAATCTTCTTGTAGAGCGGATTCGCGGTCAGGCGCGCGTGAGTGCCCTCGCTCATGCGTTTGGCGGCGACTTCCACCTTGTCGGAGCCCACGACAAGAACCAGGTGAGGGCCTTCATTCCACCAGCCCAGGTAAACCGGCTCGGCGTCGATGGAGTAGAGCGAACCCTTGCCGTGTTTGCTCTCCTTGATGGGCACCTTGTTCAATCCGGCGATCAGACGGATGGCACTGGTCAGGGGAGCACTCCTGGCGGCTCCGTTGGGGACGATAATTGTCACCTGTGCCGAGGGGGGCAAGGCGCTGCGCACCTCGATTCCCAGGAGAAAGCCCTGGTCGATGAGCAGGCTGGGGAGCTTGCTGGCCTGGGTGGCATCTTTCTGCAACTTTTCCAGTTCGGCCGGGGGAACGCCGCCGAGGAGTTCCGAGACGGTCAAGGCCCCGCCCAGGCCATCCTGGAGTTGCTTCACCGCGCTATCGAGGAACTTCCCCATGTCCCCCTTCATCATCTTGCCCATGGCGGTCCGGTCATAGGCCTCGCGATGAGCGGAGAGGCCATCCCAGCGCATGAAGACCTGCGTGGTTGCAGGTAACAGATGCTCGGGAGAGGCATCGTCGGCCCGCGCCAGCGCGGGCGCGAGGAAGACAAGGAGAAGCAACGCGTGGCGGCGCATCATGGAGTGCTCCTTTGAGACAGGTGCGATTCAAGCCAGGATAGGATGCTCGTGTGAGTATGACGATCGATCGCCCGTCTGGCAAGCATCAACCGAAGAGTTGTTCGCCTTGGGGAGTTCGGGATTTTAACCCAACCAGCCGCGGGCCAGCTTCCCCATCTGCTCCCGCAGAAGCGGTGCTCTTTCTGGTCTCCTGTACTCCAACGAGTTCCCGTCCGCGAACAGACACTGTGAATTTCGAGGAGGATCTCGACCCCGCGATCCTTACCGTACTTTGCCACCCGTCGATAACAATCATCGGGGGTCGCGAAATTTCAGTGTTTCTTTTCCGGCGGTCGCGTGTTGACGCGCCTCGTGGGAAGGGCCCCGTGCAGAGCGACGACAAGCAACCGCTCCAGGTGCTTCCGATCCGCCTCGCGTTTTTCCCATTCCTTGGAGTCCACAGAGGAGAATTGTCACCGCCCTGGGAGATGCCGGGCGGGGCAGAGATTCTCTCGCCGAGTCAACGACAACCCGGCATCGAGGCAACGTACGACAGACCAGCAAGCACCCCCAGCAGTGCGACCAACCAGAGAGAATCGATTCGCGTGGGACGTGGGGCGCGATAAGGGGTTGGCGAGGGAAGGTGCACCGGCTCTGGCCGTACCGCCGGCAAGTAAATGGTCGCGGTAGGGGCAGAGGCCGATGGAGGAGGATTCCCTGTCTCGGGCTGCGGGGCTGGAATCGGCCACAGATCGACGGGACCGCGACAGCATCCACAATGGGGACAGAACCGCATCGTGAGCGCACATTTCTGGTGACAGTGCGAGCAGAGGTGAGACGACACGCTCAACTCCTTCCTGGGCGATGGGCTCCAGACCGACGGTCTAGACATTTGATTGTCCCCGGAAGCGCCAGGGTGTCAAGTGGGATAATCCCCGAGACAGATCTTAATCAGGAATATTTTCCGTCGCCGCAGAGGAAGTGCGTTTACTTCTGGGAGAGGGGTTCGGAGCGTGGCGACTTCCCAGCGCCCGATGCGGAAAGGAGGTGCCGTTGGATCGTTACGATCCGTTACATGAGTCAGCCGGGAAAGTGGTTACAATAGGGGCTGAATTCAGATCGAGAGGTCCTGCAAACGAAATCGGCGTGTCGTTCGTCTTATCTGAATGAGTACCCCTTCGGGAAGGCAGTACGCTCATGAGTGATTTTTCGCGACGTGATTTTGTCCACGGTCTCATGGGGCTGGCCGCTGGAGGCACCCTGTTGCTGCCCCGCGGGGTGCAGGCGACCCCTGCCTCGGGCACCCTCGGGGCCTACGGCGCTTTTCTGGAGGCAGAGAAGCAGCAAGAAGCGGCTCCACCCATGGGAAAGAAATGGGCCGCCACCGAGGACAACATTCTCGGTCCCTATTATCGCAAGGGTGCGCCGTTCCGTGCCAAGATCACTCCCCCGCTGGAGGCCGGGACGGTTCTGCTGATCCGTGGACGAGTCTGGGGGCTGGATACGCGCAAACCGCTGGCGCATGCGGTGCTTGATATCTGGCAGGCGAACGCCAAGGGCCGCTACGACAACGACGATCCGAAGAATCCGCCCGCGGCCAACCTCTTTCTCAATCGCGCCCGGCTGCTCACCGACGAAACCGGCTACTACGAATTTGAGACCGTTCATCCAGGGGCCTATCAGACCGGCCCCAACGAATGGCGCCCTGCGCACATTCACTATCTGGTGCGTCATCCCAGGTACAAGGATCTGATCACTCAGCTCTACTTCACCGGGGATCCGCACAACAAGACCGATCAGTTCATCAAACAGTCTCTCATCATCGACCTGGAAAAAAAGAAGGTCGGTGGGGGTACATACGAGAGCGGTACGTTCAACATCGTGCTGGCCCCAGCGTGACCAAGGGCGTATCGCGGTTCGCTCCTTTCTTCGGAGAATCGGAGGAGTCTCATGACCAGTAAACGATCCTGGTTCGCTCGCCTGATGCTGGCGTTCGCCGTGGTGGTGGGCTCATCGAGCCTGGTGCCGGCGGCCCCGGTCAAACCGGAAGCACCCGACGTGGATGTGGTGCTCTGTCTGGATGTCTCGGGGAGCATGAATGGGCTGATCGATTCGGCCAAGGCGCGTCTGTGGGACATTGTCAACGATCTGGGGAAGGTCAAGCCGACCCCCAATCTGCGCGTGGCGCTGTACAGCTACGGCCACACGACCTACCCCGCCGACAAGGGCTGGGTGCGCAAGGAAATCGATCTGACGACCGATCTCGATGCCGTCTATCAGAAGCTGACCGCGTTGACGATCAATGGCGGCACCGAACTGGTGGCGCGCGTCACCCGCGATGCCCTGGAAGAACAAAAATGGTCGCCGAACAAGAAGGCGCTGCGCCTGATCTTTGTGTGTGGCAACGAACCCGCCGACCAGGACAAGCAGGTGACTTTGAAGTCGGTGGCGGACAGGGCGCTCAAGCAGGACGTGATCATCAACACCATCTATTGCGGCCTGGATAACCACCCCGAGGCTCAGGGCTGGAAGGACTTCGCCAAGATGTGCGAGGGCCGCTTTGTGAGCATCAACCAGAATCAGGGCACGGTCGCCGTCGCCACCCCGTACGACAAGGAGCTGGCCACCCTGAGCAGCCAGCTGAACACCACCTACGTCGCTTATGGCCGCCTGGGGAAGGAAAAGGCCGAGAACCAGCAGCGCCAGGACGAGGCGGTCAAGAAGCTGGGTTCCGGGGCGGCGGCAGCGCGCGGTGTGACCAAGGGAGGAGCGCTTTATCGCAACTCGGAGTGGGATCTTGTGGACCGGTGCAAGGAGGATGCCAAGTTCGATGTCACCAAAATGCCAGTGGAGCAATTGCCCGAAGTGATGCGCAAGATGAAGCCCGAAGAGCGTGTGAAGTACATCAAGGACAAGCAAGCGGAGCGTGAAAAGCTGCAGAAGGAGATCGCAGCGCTGAATGCCAAGCGTGCCGAGTACATCCGCACCGAGGCCAAGAAGCAAGCCACCCAGGCTGATAAGGCGCTGGATGAGGCCGTGCGAGGCACCGTGCGGGATCAGGCCGCCAAGAAGGGTATCAAGATCCCCGATTGACGGCGAACGGTCGAGCAGAAGTTTCAATCCGAGCCGTGGAGGCGGTCGCTCCCCTGGCTGCGTCCGCGGCTCGCTGTGGTGTTTCCCGGTTCCGGTTCTCTTCGAGATCCTCACATGCCCCAGACGCGACTGGTTGTGGTCGAGGACGAACAGGCGATTCGCCGTGGTGTGGTGGATATCCTCCGTGCCACCGGCTACGAAGTGACGGAAGCCGCCGATGGTGTGCGCGGCTATGAAGAAGCCATCAAAACCGGGGTCGATCTGGTGTTGCTCGATCTGCTCCTCCCACGCCGCGACGGCTTCGAGGTGCTGCTCGAGTTGCGCAAGATCCGCCCCACGCTGCCGGTGATCATCCTCACGGCGCGTGGGAGCGAGGATGACCGCGTTCGTGGTTTGAAGATGGGAGCGGACGATTATGTGGTGAAACCGTTCTCGGGACGCGAATTGCTCGCCCGGGTGGAAGCACTTCTCCGCCGTGTGGCGCGGCCTCAGGAGGTCGAGCGGGCACGGCTGGGGCCGGCCTTCATCGACCTGGCGCGGCGGGAAATCTCCTGGGGCAAAGGGATCCGCGGCGACCTGTCCGAAACCGAGAGCGCCATCCTGGGTTACCTGCTCTGTCATCGCCAGCGCGCCGTCTCGCGGGAAGAGTTGCTCACCCATGTGTGGGGGATCGAACCGAGCGGACTGGAGACGCGCACGGTGGACATGCACATCGCACGACTGCGCACCAAGTTGCGTGGCCCCGCGGGGTGTGCCATGCCCGAGGCGATCCTCACGGTGCGCGCCCATGGCTACATGGCCGCGCCAGATCTGTTGCCGCTGGAGAGCAAAAAGACGCGCGAGGTGTCGGCATGAGCGAATGGTGGCGCGGGCAGCGGCGCGGCTTGCTCGGCTTCGTCGGCGTGGTCATTCTGGTGGCGGGCGGTCTGGGATGGGTGACCGCCGCCGCCCTGCGCCTGGAACGGGAACAACTCGATGCGCGGGCCAGGAGCGAATGGGACGCCCGTGTGCGCCTGGCCCTGTGGCGCCTGGATAGCCGCATTTCCCCCCTGTTGACGCGCGAGGATAGCCGCCCTTATAACCACTATTCCGCTCTCTTTGCTCCGTCTCTCACCCTGCGCAACAATGGGCAGTGTTACCCCGCCGGAACGGTTCTCGAACTTTCTCCTCTGTTGAACGCGGATCTCCCTCCCTGGATGTTGCTCCATTTCCAGACCGGCGAGAACGTGGAGTGGGGTTCCCCGCAGGTCCCCTTCCCGGCCCTGGCGCGCAAACTCAAGCAACAACCGCCGATCCCCTGTCAGAATGTCACTCCCGCGCGAGCTGCCCTGCTGCAGGAGTTTGTCTTCAACCTCCCGGGCAAGCGTTTGCTGGAAGCGCTCCACCAGCGCGACCAGACCCCCACCGCACAGGACACCACCCTGGTGCTTGTGCCAGGAAACAATCTCGACTTCTGGACCGAGGCTCAGAACAGCGCCCAGGAGCTGAGCAATGAAACACGCAGTCGCTACAGCCAGCAGCAAAAGATGCAGAAGGAAACCAATCCGTACCAGCAGTACGAAAACCGTGAGGCCGCTGACAATAATCTGCGCCAGGGACAGGACTGGTTCCTCCCCAACTATCGGCAGCTGCCGCCGCGCGCCGAGGTCCCCGTTCGTCTCAGCCCCATGGTTCCTGTCTGGGTGACGATCCACGGCGACCGCGAACAACTGCTGCTTGTGCGCTCGGTGCAGATTGAACAGCGCCACATCTGCCAGGGGATCCTGCTGGACGAGCAACAGCTGGCTCGGTTACTCCTCGGCGAGATTCACGATCTCTTCCCCGTGGCCCGACTCATCCCGATGCGCAGCGAGGTAGCTGCCTTCCCCGAACTCACGATGGCAACCTTGCCTTTCCAGCTTGACCCGGGCGAGTCGCCTCAGGCTCCGAGCGGGGTGGGCTGGACGGCGCTCCGCGTGGGGCTGGTGCTGGCGTGGCTCGCCGCGGGAATCGCCCTCCTGGCCGTGGCGCTGGGCGGATATTCGCTGATGGATCTCTCCGAACGACGCTTTCGCTTTGTCTCGGCGGTCACTCATGAACTGCGGACGCCGTTGACCACCCTGCGCCTCTACCTGGACATGCTGGTCACGGGGATTGTCTCGCGTCCCGAGCAACAAACCGAGTATCTGCACACGCTCCACCAGGAAACCGAACGACTCACCCGGCTGGTGAACAACGTCCTTGCTTTTGCTCGGCTGGAGAAGCAACGGCCGCGCCTCAGCCTTCAGCCCGGGAAGGTGATCACCTTGATCGATCAGGTGCGGCAGACCTGGGAAAGCCGGTGTCAAGAGGCCGACAAGACCCTGCTGGTCCAGACCGAGGTGGGAGCAGAGCTGGAAGTACGAACCGACCTTGAGATGGTGCAACAGGTTTTGTCGAACTTGCTGGACAATGCCTGCAAGTACAGTCGCGCGGCAAGCGATCCCCGCATCTGGATGCGCGCCTTCCAAGAAGGGAACAAACTCATTCTTGAAGTCGAGGATTGTGGCCCGGGGGTGGCGCTCAGCGAACGGCGGTCGATCTTCCGTCCCTTCCGGCGTGGGGGCCAGGCGGATGTGACCGCGGGTGGGGTTGGTCTGGGATTAGCCCTGGCGCGCAGCTGGGCGCGCCTGCTGGGTGGAGAATTGATCCTGACCAGCGGCGCCAGCCAGGGCGCCTGTTTCCGGCTGGAATTACCATTGCACCGGTCGTGATCAGCGCCCGAGTTCAAACCCCAGATAGACTTCCATTGCTCCGGTCCAGGCACGCTGATCGGTGTTCATCGTCTCATATTTGTGCTTGGCTCCCACCTTGAGCTTGCCGCCGCCGTTGGCCATCGGGAAGGCCAGCCCCAGATCCTGGCGCAACTGGGTGCGATCCAGAGGAGTGATCGCGGGCTGAGCCGCCCCGTCGTACTCCAGACCGATCTGCCCGAGGATGGGCCAGCGACACTGCACCTCCAGAAGAAACTGCGCACTTTCGCGGGCAGCTTCGAGTCGCAGGGCATCGCTCATCTTGATCGAGGGTCCGCCACGGAACTCAAACTGGGTGTTTCCTCCGACGGGTACACGATAGAGCACCCCGGTGCGCCCCACCACCTTCATATCCTGGTCAGCAACATAATCCCCATTCAGGCTCACCTGGCCAAAGACCGAAAACGCACTGGTGACCGGCACGCGGAGGAACTCCTCGGTGCTCCATTCCCCGCGATCGAAGGGAGTCTCCTTCAACGGCTCGGGCGAGCGAAACACAAACTCGGTGAGCAAATCGACCGGAGCGTTCACATCCGCCTTGTTTTTCAGCGTTCGGCGTTCGCGATCGCCGGGTTGCAGACTGTGCACCGAGTTGAGCGGCGCCACAGAAACTGCGGGATCAGCGGGGGTGGGAGGGGTTGGGTTAACCTCGGTAGGGGAAGGTAACTGATGAAGGACGAAGGAGGGCGTGCTCGGGGGAAACATGCGCAGCGGACTCTCCGGGGGGAGAGCATCGTCGGCACAGTCCATGTCAAGATTGGCCTGAACAGTGGAGCAGCACAGCAGAAGCAAGAGTACGCAGGGAGCAAAACGGGCCCAGGCGATCATGGCGCACCTTGCCTCCGGGTCCGGTAATTCCTGTCTACCTATCGGCCGGGGACGAGGCTTAACAAAAGCAGGAGCGTGAATCAAGGGGAGGCGGACTCAAATTTCTCCCCGCACAGGAAGTAGCCCCGGGAGGTTCGGTCGCACCGCCCCCTGTGCGATCTTGACACAGATCCGCGACCACCTGTGCCTTCCTGTCGCGCGCTTTCCCGGTATCATAGAGAGAGGGGGAGAACCGCGTAAGGGAAGAGGACGGGAGCGGCAAAGGAACCAGCGATGTTGAAGAGCATCCTGATTGGCCTGGACGGGACGCGCTGCAGCGCCAAGGCAGTTGAGTTGGCAGTGCGCTGGGCACACCGAACCGAGGCGACCCTGGTGGGACTCGCGGTGGTGGATGAACCCGCGATCCGGGGCGGAGCCATGGTTCCGCTCGGAGGTGATTCCTACAAGGAACACAGTGAAGAAGTCCGCCTGCAACGAGCGCACCAGCAGGCGACGCATTTTCTGGATACCTTCACCCAGACCTGCGTGAACGCGGGGGTGACCAGCAAGCCGCTCGAAGCGGTGGGTGATCCGCATGAGCAAATTCTCCTGCAAGCGCAACGCTACGATGTGATCCTGCTGGGTCGACAAACCGCGTTCAAGTTTGCAACACAGGAAGAACCGTGCGACACCCTGGTTCACGTCATCAAACACAGTCCGCGCCCGGTGGTGGTGGTGCCCGAACAACTCGGGCCAGAGAATGGCAACGTGGTGGTGGCCTGGGATGGCAGTCGCGAGGCCGCTTTAACGTTGCAGGCGTTTGTCTGCACAGGGATGGCCATCGGGCGAACGCTCCACCTGGTGAGTATCGCCGAGGAACACGCGGTCGCCGAGACGCGTGTTCAGCGGGCCGCCGATTACCTTGGCTGGCACCAGATCCCGAACCAGGTCCACGTCGTTGCCACCGAGGACAACACCGCTGCGGTAATCCTGAAACAAATCCAGGCGCTCAACGCCTCGTTGCTGGTGATGGGGGCGTTTGGGCACTCAGCGCTGCGAGAATTTTTCCTGGGCTCGGTGACGCGCACCTTGCTGGACAGGGCGCCCATCCCCCTCTTTGTGATGCATTGAATCCGTGCGTGGTACCTACCCGACCGCGGTCACGCGGACCAGGGCTTTATCTCTCTGGCGCCGCCTCCAGGCAGACGAGCGAAGTCATGGGATTGCTAGAACGCTATGGCATGAAAGACGAGGAACGCAAGCAACGGCAAGCCTTCGTCGGGCTGACCGAGGAAGACGCGGCCCACGTGCGGCAGCTGCGCGCCGTCTTCGCCGACCATGCGGCCCAGTTCGCACAACGTTTTTATGATCATTTGCTCAGCAATGCGCATACGGCGCGGTTTTTGCAGGACGCGAAACAACTTGAACATCTGAAACGCCTCCAGGCCGACTACTTTTCGGATCTCCTGGAGGGGGTATTCGATGCCAAGTACTTTGAAAGTCGTCTGCGCGTTGGCCTGACGCACCAGCGCATCGGGCTCGTGCCCGTGTGGTATCTGGGCGCGTATAACCAGTACATCCAGCTGACATTTCCGCTCTTTGTGCGAGCGTTTGGCGATAACCTTGAAGAGGTGTTGCCGCTCTTGCTGTCGCTGGTCAAGGTGATCTTTCTCGACATCGGGTTAGCCCTGGACACCTATTTCACCGAAGCCACTGAGCAACTGCGTCGCCGCAACGAGGAGTTGCAGCGCGCCCTGGAACTGTACTGGAACAGCCAGCAGCGCGAGGAGCAATTTCGCAAGATGATTAGCCACGAGATCCGCGGCGGGCTGGCGGCGGTCATCACCAGCCTGGAGGATCTGTGCGACGTCGCCGCCGAGGCTGCCGACGAGGGCGGCTCACTGGAACGAAGCACCGTCGAGCAGATGGACAATGTACGCCGGCGCTGCTGGTCGCTCTCCAACTTACTGGGCGAGATGCTGGTGCCTTCCAATCGCAGCGGTCCCACCTGGATCGACACCAATCCGATTTTCCAGAGTTTGCTGGAGCGCTTTGGCCTCTATGCCGAGGGACGCTCCATTCAACTGGAATTGCCAAAGAATCCGCCGCGAGTGTGGGCGGATCCGTTACAACTACGCGAGGTGTTCGCCAACCTGGTTGGCAATGCGGTCCACTACATGGACAAGGAGCAGGGACGCGTTGCCATCAGCTGGAAGCAAAACCAGGAAGGGTTCCTCTTCTGTGTTGCAGACAATGGGCCGGGAATCCCCGCGCCGATCAAGGACACCCTGTTCGAGCCCTTTGTTCGTGGTCCCCATACCCCCCTGCCGGGACGAAACAGTATTCCGCCCGGGACCGGGTTGGGGTTGTACTTTGTCCGCACGGTCGTCGAACACGCGGGCGGCAAGGTGTGGGTCGAGAGTGAACCGGGTCAGGGCAGCAAATTCTGGTTCACGTTGCCCAGGCACAATGATGCGGAGTGAGCGCAGACCGAAGCAGCGGAGCGAGATGGGATGTCTCCTCCCTGCGCAAACGATGAGTGTTCCATGACGATAAACACTGCCAAGCGTCCGACGCTGCGCCTGCTGATCGTGGACGATGACGATCAGTTGCGGGAAACCCTCGTCCGTCGATTCGAGCGCCAGGGGATGGCGGTCTCCGGCGCCTCGTCCGGCGCCGAGGTCCTCGCCATGACCGGATCCCCGCAGTGGGATGTTGCCCTGCTCGATCTGCACATGCCGGGGATGAGCGGCCTGGAGTTGCTCGATCAACTCAAGGCGCGTCAGCCCGATATGGAAGTGCTGTTGCTCACCGCGCATGGAAGCATCGAAACCGCCACGCTCGCCATGAAGCGCGGCGCGTATGACTACCTCACCAAGCCGTTCCACCTCCCCGATCTGGAAATTCACATCCAGAAAGCCTACGAGAAGGTGCAATTAACCCGGCGCGAACGGCAGTGGCTGCAGCATGTTGAGTATGAATCGCCGCGCTATCGCCTGGTGGGATCAAGCCCCCAGATGAAGCGGGTGGTGCAGCTGATCGAAAAGGTCGCTCCCACCGAGGCGACGGTGTTGATTCGCGGGGCCAGCGGCACCGGCAAGGAACTGGTCGCGCGGGCCATCCATGGCAACAGTCTGCGGCGCCAACGCCCCCTGGTAACGATCAACTGCGCCACCTTGCAGGAATCGCTGCTGGAAAGCGAACTCTTTGGCCACGAGAAAGGAGCCTTCACCGGAGCACTCCATTCCAAGGCCGGATTGATCGAGGTGGCCGAAGGCGGTACTCTCTTTATCGACGAGGTCGCGGAGATGTCGCCGTCGCTGCAGGCGAAGTTACTGCGCGTTCTGGAAGACGGGCACTATCGCCGGGTGGGGAGTACCCAGGAATCGCGCGCCGACGTGCGCGTGGTGGCGGCCACCAACAAGGCGCTGGCCGAGGAGATTCGCACTTCCAAGTTCCGTGAAGATCTCTTTTATCGCTTGAATGTCCTCCCGATCGAACTCCCGCTCTTGCGGGATCGCCGGGCGGACATCCCGGAACTGGTCGATCACTTTTTGAGCACCCGTCAGGTGGGCCCGCGCCCCTGTCATATTCATCCCGAGGCCCTGGCCGCCCTGATGCGCTACGACTGGCCGGGGAATGTGCGCGAACTGGCCAACATGCTGGAGCGGGCGCAAATCCTCGCCGAGGATCACCTGATTACCCAGGATGATCTGCCGGAAGCAGTGGTGGCGCATCAGGCAGGACACGCCCCGGGCGAGGGGGGCGATCCGCGCCACCTGCGCGAGGTGGAACGGCGCCACGTGTGGCATGTGTTGCAGCAGGAAAAGGGAAACAAGGTGCAGGCGGCCCGCGCGCTGGGGATCAGCCGCCGAGCGCTCTATCGGCTTATCGAGAAGTATCAGCTGGAGGAACCGCCCGGATCGGACAACGACAAGATGGTGAAGGCACAGTGAGCGGAGGGGCGAATCGCCCGGGGTTCTTCACTGAATCCACACCCAACTGTAAGGGAAAGCTGTACAAACAATTCAAAGCAGCATTTCTCCGAGAAAAAAGCCTGATTTTCCCTTGTCTATGCCCTGGGGTGTGATTATACTACAGCAATCTTGGGTGCCACGGATTGCGCGATGGTTGTGATGCTGCCTATCTCATCCTTCTGAACGCCTCCTCTGCCCCAGAGTCAAGCGTGCGTGTTCGAGGAGGCGCCGTAAGCCCCCTGCTACGCCGCCCGTTTTCTTTTTCGGAGACCCTCAATGGGTAAGAAGTTGTACGTAGGCAACCTGTCCTACGGCATCACCAACAGCGATCTGCAACAGCTCTTCGAAGAGCATGGCACAGTGCAGTCCGCTCAGGTGATCATGGATCGCGACACCGGTCGCTCCAAGGGTTTCGGTTTCGTCGAGATGGGGTCGGATGCTGAGGCTCAGGCTGCCATTACTGCCATGAATGGCAAGCAAGTGGAAGGCCGGGCGCTGACAGTCAACGAAGCGCGTCCCAAGACCGAGGGCGGCGGCGGCGGCGGTGGTGGCGGCCGTGGCGGCTCCGGTGGACGAGGCTATGGCGGCGGCGGTGGCCGTGGCTACGGCGGTGGCCGTGGCGATCGCTACTAAGCCCCCAACACACCAGAAACATTCAGGCCCGCTCCTCGAACGCGTTTCTTTCGAGGAGCGGGCCTTTTTCTTTTCCTCCTACCCCGGCGGCCAGCTCATCGCACGCCCACCCAGCAAATGCACATGCAGGTGCGGCACCGCCTGTCCCCCACCTTGCCCACAGTTCACCACCAGGCGATAGCCGGCCGTCAGCCCCTGCTCCTGCGCCACCCGGGCCGCCACCAGATGGAGGTGTCCCAGCATCGCCCGATCCGCCTCGGTGATGTCTGCGTGCGTCCGAATCTCCTTGCGCGGTATGATCAGAATGTGCACCGGCGCCTGGGGATGAATATCCTGAAACGCCAAACAATGCTCGTCTTCATGCACAATCCGCGCAGGGATTTCTTTGTTGATAATCTTGAGAAAGATATTCTCGGCCAGCATCATTTCCTCTCGGCAAGCAGTTCAGCACCGAGCGCGAGGCGTGGCCACCAGCGCTTCCAGGTGCATGCCAACCCCACCACAATCCCCACATGGTCAAAACCCACATCATACCAGGAAGGCGTGCGATCCACAAACTGCTGCAAATATTCGGTCCCCATCGCATGGACCGACAGCAGACCGAGCAACGCCCAGCGCCATCCGCGCCCAACACGCAGCCAGCTGGTGAGCACCACCAGGGTGGCGTACGCGCTCATGTGCAGGAGCTTCGAAGCGGAGAACCGCAACTCGTCGGACTGAATCACGGAGTTCCGCATCTCGATCGGCAACTTCGTGAGCAGGGCGACGGTCCAGGCGAGGGCAAAGGTCCCCCACACCAGCCAGCGGGTGTAGGGAGCCAGCCCCGTGCGCCACTGCCACTTCCTGGGTTCGGAAACAATGGACTCATTCATGGCGGATGCTCATCGGTCGGCAGCGGGTGAGAAAAGAAACTCCAGCAGGCGCACCAGAGTGACTGGTGCGCCTGCTGGCTGTGAACGCGCACACGCTCATTGCTTCGGCGGACTGAATAACGGTTTCAGGTCGATG
>JAKOSN010000038.1 GCA_029777335.1 Planctomycetota bacterium | reverse complement strand
GCCAGGTTGGTTTCTGCCTCTAGACGGGCCTGCTGATGATTGGCGCGCGCCACCGCATAATCGGTATCCGCCTGGTCTCGTTCTTCCTGGGAGATCGCTCCACGATTGCCTAGCTGACGTACTCGTTCCAGCTTCGTTGCTGCATTGCGTTCCTGGGCCGCGGCCCTCACCACCGAAGGAATCATGGTGACATCGAAGTCCTTGCCAGGGAGTTCTCTCAACCCCAGTCGCGCCAACTCCAGATCAAGCGCACGCCGGGCCTCGTTGACCGCGAGTTGATAATCAGTCGGGTCGATCTCCAGCAAGGTGTCACCGGGACGGACAATATCACCCACATCGCAGCGAATGCGGATGATCCGTCCCTCGACCTTGGGTGTCACCGCTACTTCTTCGTGCCCATAAAGAGAGCCGACCACCGTGACCGTCCGTTGAACGCTTCGAGCCGTAACGGGCTCGACCGTCACGGCCACCCCTTCAGGGAGGTCCGTGCGGGACGAGGCCTGCGCTTCGGCGCCCGACTTCCCACGCTGGAGCAAGCCACTCCCCCCAACCGCCAACCCCACGGTCACGAGAAGACCGATCGTAACGATCAGGAACCATTTGCGCCTCTGAACCATGCGGACCCTCCCTCAGAATCGGTAAGGTGCACGAATGACTTGCCTGGCTAAAATTTCGCTTCTCGAACTAATCATGAGAAAAAAACACGGTAAGCACCACTCCGTCGGCAACCGTGTTATGGCTTCGACTTGCCCGCCCGGGCGATCTTGCGCATCAGCACCATGTAGATTTCCTGCTCATCCTCGTTGAGCGCACTCAGGAGAGAGCGACACAGGCGCAATTTCTCCTCGACGGCTGAGTTGTAAACCTGCTTGCCCGCTTCGGTGAGTTCGACCTGGACGATGCGACGATCGGTTTCGGAACGTTGCCGACGCACCAGATTTTTGCGCTCCAGATTATCCACAGTCGTGGTCATGGTGTTCACGGCAACCAGCAAATACTCCGCCAATTCGCGCATCATGCACGAGCCGGCATCACCCAGGTACTCCACCACGCGCAATTCCTGCATGCTGAGTTCCAGATGCGGACTGTTCGCAGAAGCGGCGTCCAGCTGGTGAAACTCATGCACGATGTTCTGGATTTCGCGCCGCAGATCGATCGCGCGCTGGAGCAAGGAGGACATTGGAGCCTCTCGCAGAACTATTCGGAATACGAATGCTTCTATTTTAGAATCATCTTCCCCGACGTCAAGGGCTGCTTGCGATCCTGCCGCGGTGTGGCCCCCCGATTGCCATCCTCCTCTCCCCTCCCTATTCCTAAAAGCATCCAGACACTGCTTGGAGATTCCGGGTTCGCCCTCTCCCACATGCAGGTAGCTGCCATGAACGCCCTCTTCGACGTAAGTCGGCTGGAGATTCGGATCGTTGCCTGTTTTGGCATCGCCCTGCTTGTCCTGGCCAGCAGCTGGTTCTGGCTCCTGATCGCTGCCTTCCGCACCAGCAAAAAGTGGGGCTTCGCGATCCTCTTTCTCCCTCCCGCCTCGCTCGTCTTTCTTTTCCTCCACTTCCGCCAGGCTGTGGGGCCGCTCCTGCTTTCTCTGGTTGCCCCCGTCCTCGTGGTAGTCCCCTTCCTGCTGGGTTGGTATGTCGAGACCAAGCTCGATCTGGGGGAACGAGTTCGCCTGGTCGATGGCAAGCAACACATCACGCTGACCGGGTGGGACAAGACCGACTACTCCGTCCTGCGCGACTATCACGAGGCCACCGTCCTGCAGATGGCCAATGCTGACGTTACCGATCAAACCCTCGAACAGCTCAAGGGGATGGACAAATTAGAGGTACTGGATCTCAATAATAGCCAGGTAAGTGACGAGGGCCTTGTGATCCTTGCGGAGCTTCCAAGCCTGCGTGAGTTACGGCTGGCGCGCACTCGCATTACCGACGAAGGGTTTCGCACCCGACTCCTTCCCCTGCCCACCTTGATGAGCGTGGAAGTGACGGGCACCCCGGTCAAGGGATCGACCCTGCGTGAATGGAAAAAGGCCAAGGAAGGACGTCGCTATCTGAACTGACCGAGGAGTTACCCCGATGCCTCTGGAACTCGTTGAGGATGCCCCCGGTGATCCGCGCAATGCCAAGGCACTCGCGGTTGCTTCGGATCTCGCCTATCTCCCTGAAGCGGAAGCGATCGAGGCCTACCGCACCCAACTGGGCCTTGAGGCGCGCTTGATCAGCTGTGATAACACCCAGGCCTACGTGGCGACCAACGACAAGAACATTGTCGTGGCCTTTCGCGGCACCGAGAGTCCGACCTCGCTCGACGGCCTCAAGGACGTGCTCCTCACCGATGCGGTCGATCTGCTCATCGTTCCCGAGGGTCAGATTGGAACGGATTTTGCCGCGGCCGGAGTGGGGGCGCGCTTCCATCTGGGGTTCATGACCGCGCTGGCGAAGATCTGGGATACGTTGGCTCCCGTGGTGGCGGAGGAATTGAAGAAGGAGGATCGCCCCCTCTGGCTCACCGGCCACAGTCTGGGCGGCGCCCTGGCTCTCCTCGCGGGGTGGCGCTTTCATCGCCAGTTTGTCTCGGTCCATCAAATCTACACCTTTGGGGCTCCCATGGTCGGGAACCTGGAGGCCACCAAGGCCTTTGATCGCGAACTGGCGGGCAAAATTTTCCGCTACGTCAACAGCAACGACCCGGTCCCCAAACTCCCTACCATCAGCCTGGTTGCCAACGACTACGGCCACTGCCTGCAAGAAGTACCCCTCGACGAACTGGGGGGCGGATCGGTGCTGGAGATGCTCAAACAGGTGGCCAGCAAAACCGTCGATGGCATCCTGAATGCCACCATCATGGATGAGCTTTGGCAACAGGTGATGCAGCGCCTGGGCGCCCACGCGATCGCCAACTATCGCACTCTGCTGGACACACGCTTCAAGGACAACGCGTGAGCGCTGCCGACCCTGGCTTCCCCTGTCCGCTCTGCCAGGGGCCCTCGCTGCGGCGATTTCTCCGCCACGGTCATGGGATTCGTGATTGTGTGCGCTGTCAGCACCGCTTCGCGGCGTTGGCGACCCCGGCCGACCATGTCGCGCACATCTACGGAGATGACTACTTCCACGGCGGAGGGGCGGGGTACACCGACTACCTGAGCGAAGCCGAGCTGTTGCGGGACCGTGCACGCTGGTATGCCCGCCGCCTCCGTCGCTGGGTGCGCACGGGAACCCTGCTCGACGTCGGAGCTGCCGCCGGGTTCACCTTGCAGGGGTTTCAGCAACTCGGCTGGAAGGGCGAGGGGATCGAACCGAACGCCGCGATGGCGGACCATGCCTGTCAACAGGGTGTCAACGTTGCCGTGGGCACACTGGAGGACCACCCCGGACGGGAGCGCTACGACCTGATCACACTCCTCCAGGTAATTGCCCACTTTGTGGATCCTTTTCATGCATTGCAAAGCGCCGCCCGACTTACTCGCCCGCAGGGGTACTGGTTGATCGAAACCTGGGACCGGGACAGCTGGACCGCGCGGCTGTGGGGTCGCCGTTGGCATGAGTACAGTCCCCCCAGTGTTCTGCACTGGTTTTCGCGACGAAGTCTTGGGGCCTTTCTCGGCCGCCTCGGCTTTCGCGAAATCGCCCATGGGCGGCCTTCCAAGTGGATCAGTGCTCGACATGCCACTTCACTGATCGCCCACGCGCTGGGAGACAACTGGTTCGGTCGCCTCTCTTCACGGTTCAGTCAACTGGTTCCTGCGCGACTGGTCTTGCCGTACCCGGCAGAGGATCTCTTCTGGGCGCTCTATCAAAAGACGACGAAGGGGGAGGACGACCCCACCGAGGCCACGAGGATGGGCGAGCGATGAACAGGATGTTCGAGGGTATCCGCCACTACTTTGATCTGGAAGGCCGCAAAACCACGCTGGGGCGCGAGCTGCGCGGCGCCAGTGCCACCTTCCTGACAATGAGCTACATCCTCTTTGTCAACGCCGCCATCCTCAAGCCTGCAGTGGGTGAGGCGATCCCCACCGAAGCACTGATAGCCGCCACGGCTCTGGCAGCGGCATTCTCCTGCCTGCTCATGGGAGTGACGGCCAACTTCCCGGTTGCCCTGGCCAGCGGGATGGGGCTCAATGCGGTGGTCGCCGGGTTGGTCGCCTCGCCGCGCCCTCTGGTCGAAAACTGGCAAACCGCGATGGGGCTGGTGGTGTGGGATGGGGTGATTATCCTTCTCCTCGTCCTGGCCGGGGTGCGCGAAACGATGCTCCAGGCCATCCCCCGCGACCTCCGCCTGGCGATTGGAGCAGGGATCGGCCTGTTCATCGCGTTCATCGGGCTGGTGAATGCCCGGATCACGGTCGCCAACCCCTACGCTCCGGTGCCCCCGGTTCTGTCAGGAAGCCTGGCCGTCCCGGAGACGATCGTTGGCGTGGTCGGGCTGATCTTCACCTCGCTGTTGCTCTCCTGGCGCATTCGTGGCGCGCTCTTGCTGGGGATCGCTGGAAGTACGGGGTTGGCCGCACTCCTTGGGTTAGTCCACTGGCAAGGCCTGCGCGCCCCGAGCTTTGAGACTCTGGGGCAGGCCAATGTGCTCGGCGCCCTGCGCTGGCAGTATCTCCCGCCCTTGCTCGCGCTGTTAATGGTGGACTTTTTCGATACGCTGGGGACGGTCAGCGCGCTGGCAGAGCAGGCCCAGTTGCACACCGAACGGGGAGAAATCCCGCAGTTACGGCGCATCTTGCTTGTCGATGCACTCAGTGCCTCGATCGGCGGAATGTGTGGTGCCAGTTCCGTTACTGCCTACATCGAATCCGCAGCCGGGATTGCCGAGGGAGCGCGAACGGGGTTGCATACCGTCCTGGTCGGCCTCTTTTTTCTGCTGGCGATTGTTCTGGCTCCCCTGGCAGCCCTGGTTCCTCAGGCGGCCACGGCACCGGCCCTCATCATCGTGGGCTTTCTCATGGCACGGCAGATCACCGGTATTCGTTTTGAAGAGCTGGAAACAGGCTTACCGGCATTTGTCACCCTTGTCACTCTCCCACTCACCTACTCGATTGCTCATGGCGTTGGCTATGGATTCCTGACGTTCGTTGCGCTCAAGGTGTTGCGCTTCAAATTCCGCGAGGTTCATCCGGTCATGTACCTCGCAGCGATCCTCTTCACGGCATACTTTGTCTTCGAGAAGGCGTGAGGAAGGGCCAACCACTCGAAGGATGGTTGCAATCACTTCGGACCGGGGTAAAATTCAGGCGGGGACAAGAACCATTCAAGAGACCCCATCATGTCGAGTTGTTTGCGTGCTCTGCCAGTGGTGCTGATGGTCTGGGGAAGTGGGTGGGGTCAACTCATCGCCCACGGTGCTGGTGACGACCCGGTGCTGGTCACGTACGATGTGGGAGACCTGGTGCAATCCTCGACCTCCTGGCGGATGAGCGCCATGCGCCAGAGTGAACTCCAATCGGATCGCGGCGCCTTAGAGGATCTCATCCAGGTCATCATGCAGCAGGTGCCCGCCCCTTTCCGGGACAGGAAAAATGGCTCCCTCCACGTTCTCAACGAGAGAAAACTGGAAA
Source organism: Planctomycetota bacterium (assembly GCA_029777335.1). Classification (GTDB taxonomy): domain Bacteria; phylum Planctomycetota; class Planctomycetia; order Gemmatales; family Gemmataceae; genus JAKOSN01. The sequence continues at coordinate 84,817 of JAKOSN010000038.1, read as the reverse complement.
TCCGCGCGCCAGGCAAGCAGCAGGAGGAGATCCAGACCCTGCTCGATGCCCTGCGCCGACTCAATGATGTCAAGGTATTCGTCAGCTGTGAACTGCACGAGGTCGATCGGGATTTCTTCAAACGCGATCTTGAAACACGGTTACTCAAACCGCGGAACTGGACAGGCAAGCCCTATGCCTTGCCGCTGCAGCAGGGAGCCGAGCAGGTTCTGCGGGCCAAATCGAGCGCCACGGCGAAAGCAGAAACGTCCCTGGCCAACGGTCTGCCGGGGCAGGTGTTCTCTCTGCGCCAGGCTCTCCTGTACCAGGCACGCCCACGGGCACTGACCCGCGACGAAAGCATCTATGACTCGGTAATACAGGGAGTGAACTTCAAGGCTCGTCCGGTGGTTTCGGCCGACCGAAGACGAATCACTCTGAAACTCACTCAACACACCTGTGAAGTTCTGGCAATCAAGAAAAAGTCGATTGAAGATCCCCTTTCAAGCCGAACGTACACCGTGGAGGAACCCGAGAAAGTCGAGGGCAGCGACACCGCAACCGTGGAGGTCGAGGATGGGCAGTGTCTCCTGGCTCTGGTGCCCTATGGAGCGTCGGCCAAAACCAGGGACCGCGTCCAGTTGCTCCTCATCAAGCCTTCGATTTCTATTCGCGCCGAGGAAGAGGCACGCAAGAAACAATCTTCTCGCTAATCTCGCCTGTTTCGTTCATGGATTGTGCGCGCATGATTCAGGAGACTTCTTCCCCTCACTCCGAAGCGACCATCCTGGTGGTTGATGATGAAGAATCGGTCCGCACCCTTGCCGCCCTGATGCTCCAGGGACTTGGCTACCAGACGGTCAGCGCCGACAGTGGAGAACAAGCGCTGCAAATCCTGGCCAATCCATCGGCGCGCCTGGATCTGGTCCTCCTGGATCTGACAATGCCAGGGTTGAGCGGAGAGGAAACCCTGACCCTGTTGCGGCGCGATCTGCCCGACCTCCCGGTGATCATCATGAGCGGAATGCTTGGGGGCGAGGTCCTTCAGCGTCTGGCAGTTCATCGCGTCTCCGGATTCATTGACAAACCTTTCACCCTGGCCACTCTCGGCACGTCAGTGGAACAGGCGCTGGGGTTGTCGTGATCACCCCGCCCTCAGGGAATGGACAGCACATTGGAGAGGCGTTCGCTCTCGGCGATGCTACGGCCATCCTTGGCCAGCGTTTGCCTCTCGATGTAGCACTCCATGATCCCCGGGGTATCCATGGCCAGCCGGCGAGGGAGGCTGAAACGCAGGATTCCCGACTGGCGCATCTGTTCTGGGGACAGCGGTCGTTCGACGAGGATGTTCTTTGGTCCCGAGCCGCTCTCCGATGGTCCGCGAATGACCCACATGTAACGCACCTGGGGCGAGGACGAGACCTGCAAGGCGGAGTGCTCGACCTGCACCACGGTGGAATCTCCCGCTGCCAGGGTAAGCGTGGGATTGCTCAGCACCATGGCTGGGCCGCGCAGCAGCGACAGGATCCGATTGCGTTCAACCAGCCCGAGCACCAGCAACGCCACCAGAAAGAGAATGGCAAGACGTTGCCAACGGTTCGTGCGTGGCTGCAACGAGGGAGGGGTACTCGGCCTGGTCATGTTCCAATCCGCCAAAAGTACGCCATTAACAAGGAACCGCCTCGATGACCTGGACGCTGCTCGGCGTCGGAACAAGGCGCTCCAGCCGAAAGGATGCCTGTCCCAGCAGAGTGCGGAACTGGCTCTCGGTTCGTTCCATCCCTCCGGGGATGAGCAGCATCGTCAGATCCAGATACTTGGCGGGACACGGGGCGTTCCCCGGAGCAATCACACTCTCAACCAGCAGCAGTCGCCCGGTGGCGGGGAGAACGGCCCGGCAGTGACGTAGGATTGTCAGTGCCTGCTCATCGTTCCAGTCGTGGATAATGTGCCGCATGATGTAGGCATCGCCGCCCGGAGGTACACTGGCAAAGAAGTTCCCCGCCGTTGTGCGACACCGTCCCTGCAGGCCGGCTGCTTCGATGTGCTGTCGGGCGCGCGCCACCACATGTTCTCGATCGAAGAGCACCCCCTGCAAACGGGGATAGCGCTGCAAGATGGCGAGGAGCATCCCGCCCGCGCCCCCTCCCACATCGACAAGGGTGGAGAAGGGAGAAAAATCGTAGGCGTCGAGCATGGCCGCGGTTTCCGCGCCGTGGATGCCTGTCATGGTTTCATCGAACAACTGGGCCGCCCGCGGATTGTTCGCAAAATATTCGAACACCGGCTGTCCGATCACTCGATCCCAGGCGGGCTCTCCGGTCTGAATCGAGTAGAGCAACTCTCCCCAGACACGGTAGTGCTCCTCGCCCATGGTGATGGCAGCGGATCGTTGCGAATCCGGGGTCCCGCTGAGCAAACGGCGCGAGAGCGGCGTGAGAGCAAATCGGCTGTTCGCATCCTCCTCGAATACGCCATCGCTGGCCAGGGCCCGGAGCAAGCGATGGAGCGCCTGCGGATGAACGCGGAGCGCTGGCGCCAGTTCGTCTGCGGAGCGGGGCTGCTCGCGCAGCAGATCAGCAACCCCCAACCGAGCCGCCACGTGGAGCGCCATCGATTTCCAGTAGGCGGTCAACAGGGGTAGCAAATCTGCTTGCATTGGCTCACTCCATGAACAGGGGGATCAGGCAAAAGGCTGCAAGGCCCGGCGCATCGCCGAGATGCTGGAGAAACGCTGGGTGGGTTCCTTTTTCAGGGCACGATGAATAATGTCTGCCAGGCGCGTGGGGATCTCCGGACGAAACCGCTGCACGGGAGTGGGTTCTGCTTCGAGCACCATCTGGACCCATTTGCGGAACTGCTCCGAGCTGTTGTAGGCATAGTTCGCGGTCAGGAGATTGTACAGCGTCATCCCCGCAGCATATTGATCGACAGAGGGCTGGGCCTGGCGATAGTGGGTAATTTGCTCGGGCGCCATGAAAAGCGGAGTACCCCCAATCGCCCCGGTCATCGTCAAGCCACTCAGTTGGGAGGCCTGATAGACGCGGGCCAGGCCAAAATCGGCGAGGAGGGCCACCTCGCGACCGTCCCGTTCGGTAACCAGCAGGTTGGCGGGTTTGATGTCGCGATGGACAAAGCCGCGTTCGTGAGCATACTCCAGCGCTTCCAGGAGTTGGCAAACGAGGCGCACGGCACGTGGGATCGCCAACGGGCCACATTCCTTGACCAGGCGCCGCGCATCTTTCCCTCGAACGTAGTCCATCGCAAACCAGAGACGTCCGTTGGCGGAACTCATTTCCTGAAAGCGGACAATGTACGGATGATCGAGTTTCTGCAGAATCTCCGCTTCCCGGAGAAACTTCTGCACCTCCGCGTTGGTGCTATCTACAGCCGGGATGATCGTCTTGACCGCCACCAGTAGGTCGGTGGCTTCACGAGCGGCCAGATAGACCACGCCCATCCCCCCACGACCGAGTTCGCGCAGCAAAACATACCCTGGAATCACCTGTTGCATCCCCTGCATCCGTTCACGACAAACGGTACACAGGCGCCGCTCCAGAGGAACGCGTCCCTGCGAATCCAGCGCCGGAGGTTCCCGCAACGGTTGCATGCAGGCCAGACAGCGTGGGCCGAGGGGAGCTGTCGATTCAGGCTGCCGTGTCGTCGGGAGAGGCGGTGGGACGACTTCGGAGGGAAGAGGGACTGGCGCCGGGGGAATCCCACCAGAGCGTTTCGGGGGGGCCGCTCGTTCTGATGAGGGAGAACTGGAAGCACGCGCCTGTTCGGCGGCCTGCCCCGCCAGTGTCGGCATCATCCCGGTTGCATTCCCTCCGTTTGAGGGAACGGTGGCCGGCGCCCCCGGTTGCTCGGGGCGAGAGGAAACGGGGATCGCTCCCGGGATCTCATCGCCGCTCTCAGTCAAGGTCAATTCAAAAACCGTGTGGCCCGCCTTGATGATGTCGCCGCTTTTCAGATCGATGGTATCCACCCGCTGCTCGTTGACATAGGTATGGTTTCGACTCTCCATATCCATGAGCCGACAGAAGGGTGGATTGATTTCAACCAAAAAATGAATTCGGGAAAAGTACCTATCCTTGGGTGGCAGACACAGGTGCGCACGCCGTGAACGCCCAACGAGAAAGGTGTCATGCCCCTGAAAGCTGAAGACCTGCCCCTGGAAGGGCCCCTCGATGACCCGGAGTATGACTCGCATGATGACTTCTCTGGCCTTGCGCTGGGAGCGGAACCACGGCCAACCGTTTACAATATACTCTGTGATCGCGAGGGGCTCAACGGTCCGTTGTCAGGGGAACTGCCGGATCCACACCTCCACACCCATAGTCGCGTTCGATCCCTGGGAGACCACGCCATGCTACCGCTGGAGAAGCCCCCGCGTTTGCTCCCCGACGAACCATTTCCGCCCTATGCTTTTGTTCCCGGGCTCACCCCTCATCCCGTGAGCGATCCGCGTGGTCATCGGTATGGTGCCCCACCCGAACTGCCCGAAAGGCTCGATCCTGATCGCTGGTACGAATCGCGCTGTTACCTGCGCGGATTGGATCTCTTCAATCACGGCTATTACTGGGAAAGTCATGTCGCCCTGGAACAACTCTGGCTTGGGGCAGGTCGCTCCGGGGATCTCGCCCAGTTTCTGAAAGGACTGATCAAACTGGCCGCGGCAGGGGTGAAACACAACGCGGGCCAACCCGAGGGTGTGCGCTCACACGCCTGTCGCGCCAGGCAGTTGTGGGGTGAGGTGGCCCAATCTCTGGGAGGAGACACCAGCACCTTTGTCGGTTTCCCGCTTGGCGAGTTGATCGCTGTCGCCGAGGAGATCTGTCGCTCCGGGTGGCCGTGTCTTTCCCCGACCCTGTCCCCCAACCGACAGTAGCCTGTCACTGTGCCTTGCGTCGATGCTGCGCAGCCCGCTCCTCGTCACGCTGGCTGGCGTAGAAGTTGGCCAGGATTCGGTGAGTCGGCTTGTCGTTGGGCAGGATTTCCAGCACACCGTGGAGCCAGCGCAATCCCTCTGCGGTTTGCCCATTGCGCAGACAAATCTCCCCCGCCTCGCGCCGTGGGGCCGGATCGTTGGGAGCCTTGGCGATCGCGGCGAGCGTCTTTTCGAGCAGAATTAGATCCGCCTCCATCTGCTTGAATCGCTCCAGGTGCTGACGCGCCTCCGAGTGCTTCCCGAGCCGATCCAGACACACACTCAGTTCGCGATGTATTTCATGATCGTTTGGCGCCAGTTCGACCGCGTGCCGGAGAAGTCGCTCGGCGTCGGCGGGGCGGCTCTCACTCAGTGCGAAGCGGCCACATTCGAGAAGGACCTCGCTATTGTCGGGAAAGCTCTCTTCCAGCCGCTGCATCAGCGGGCGTGCCTCCTCCAGCGCCCCGAGCCGCACATAGCAGGTAGCAAGCCCCAGCAAGGGCAGTACCTCGCGCGGTCGTTGCTGCATCAGAATTGCATACTCAGCCACCGCCTCCCGGTAGATGCTCGATTTGAACAAGGTGTCCGCCAGGGAAAGACGCGCTTTATAGTACTTCGGGAATTCGTTCACTACTTCGCGCATGATCGCCACAGCCTTGCTGCGATCCCCCTGCGTACTGATCGTTTGCGCACGAAGGAGTTTGCCGATCGCATTGGTCGGCCATTTCTGGAGTAATTCCTGAACCCAGAAGAGCGCACGGTTGAATTGATACACCTGGATGCACCCGAGCGCCAGCGCTTCCAGAATGTGTTCACTCTCGGGATGGTGAGCATCCAGGGCCGCGATCAGGTAATCGAGCACCTCATGCACCTCACCCCGTTGCGCGCGCACCAAGGCGCGTTCGAGCGTTTCTCTGGGCGTGGCCTCCCCAACGAGATCCCGATGAACGTTGAGTTGTTCCTCGGCAAAGGCCAGGTCGCCATCACGGCGAGCTGCCTCGGCTGCCACAAGGCGGAGTTCCGGTTCTCGTGGGCGGAGTTTGATGCAGGTCTGGAGACGTTCGCGCGCGAGGACAAAGTCGTATTCGGCGAGGGCCCTGTCCACTTCCTTCCTTTCCCAGCGGATCCACAGCGCACTCCCCCCCAACCAGGCCAGATAGCCAAGGATGGCGACAAAGAGCACGCTGACGATCGCCAGATCAGGTCGGCGAAGGGGCAGCCGCAACCAGTTCCAGAGACGAGAACCCATCACACCTCAGTGGGTTTCAGCCAGTTGGCGATGGTAAGCGGCCCGTTCCTGATCTCCCTTGCGGAGATAATACTCGGCGAGCACGGCGTGGGTCTCGCGATGGTCGCCCTTCAGAAGGAGAAGGCTGTTCAACCAGCGAAGTCCATCCTCCGTCCGGCCAATGCGCAACGCAATCACTCCGGCTTCATGACGCGGTTTTGGATCATCCGCCTTGCGCGCGATTGCGCGGAGCAGTTCGTCCAGGCGCAACTGATCCTTGCGCAACTGCTCCAGTTGCCGGGTGAGTTGAGCTGCCTCTGCTTCGCGCTGTTGCGCCCGCACCGCCTGAGAGAGTTGGTACAACGCCTCGGGATCGTCCGGGGCCAGCCGAACGGCCTCCCGTAACCAGTGTTCCGCCTGCGCCGGTTGATCTTGTTCCAGAGCCGCCTTGCCCCGCAGAAACAACGCCTGTGCGGATGCTGGAGCTAACTCCAGAAGATGGTCGAGCACCGGGATGGCCTGGCCTGCTTTCCCCTGTTCGATCCGGCACGCTGCCAGACCAATCTGCGCTGGGATGTCGTCGGGACTTTGTCTGAGCACCGCTTCAAAGTGCTCTGTGGCGGCACTGGCCTGCCTTTGCCGAAGGAGCAATCCCCCCAGCGCCAGGCGCGCCTCTCGGTTTGTCGGTGCATTCTGGACAGCGCGTTGATAGTCCGGATAGGCCTTGTCGAGATAACTGAGGCGTTCGTAGAGTCCGCCACGCCAGAGCCATGGCCAGGGATGTTCTGGCTGTTTCGCGATCCAGAGATCACACGCCTGCCGCGCATCCGCCAACCGTTCCACGCGCGTATAACCCCGCGCCAGCGCCTCCAGCACAATCAAGGCATCGGGGTGATCGGGACCGATGGTCTGGCGCAACCGGGTGTCGATTCCCGTGATCTCTCCTTGCTGCACGCGGAGCAAATCCCACTCCAGGCGCGTGGCATCAGTGACGCCGCGAAGTTGCTGACATTGTTCGAGGTAACGCTCCGCTTCGGGGATGCGTTGCAATCGACGCGCCGTGCGCGCAGCGAGGAACCAGCCGTCGGCATCCTCCGGACGCAGTTGCAAGTAGTTGTCCAGGTGAGTGGCGGCGGCGGCAAGATCGTACCCGCCCAGAGCCGACTGCCCTTGCTCCCATTCCTGTCGGGCACGATACCAACGCCATAACCAGGGCGAGGCAGCGAGCAGGGCAAGGATCAGGAGCACAAAAACCCCGCACACCCACCATCGTTTGCGCGATGAAGGGTGTGCGTTGGGAAGAGCTACCTCAGGCTGCCGCGGAGCGAGGGAAAGACGCCCCTCGGGACTCGGGTCGGCAGGAGATGGAAGATCCGTAGCCAAGGCACCATCACGGTGAAAGGGTGATGTTGTGGGTCTGTTCGCCCTTCTCGACAGTGTATTTTAGCGGGGAACTGTCCACACTACCATACTTCCCGGGAATGGCGACAATCTTGCTCGGATCAATCATTGGCACGGAGGTTTTGTCATCCTCGCTCCCGGGCATCTGTGCTGCAGGAACCCCAGGCGGGGGCTTCGGTTTGCCAGACATTCGAGGACCTGCCGCCGGAGTGGGCACCTTGACCGTGACAGTCACATCCCCGATCGGAGCATCCCCCATCTCATAATTGCCATCGAAATCGATCGTTGCCGCTCCAATACGACCATCCTTCGCCGTGAAGGTGACCGTCCCGCAAGTCAGATACTTGTCAAAAAACTTGACCCGCCCCTTCACCTTGGCGCGTTCCTTGTTGGAATTGCCGCAGCCAAGAGCGAAGCAAACGCACAAGGCAAGAAGCAGACCTCCAGGCGTGCGCCATGAGGAAATGGAGAGCATCCTCGGCCTCCAGCAGAAAAACATCTTGAGGGGAAAAAAATGGAACGCTTACGAACAAAGAGACGTGCAAGAGAGCGAAATCCCTTGCACGTCTCTCCAGGCGACGTTGTACTTCTCGTTACCAGTTGGAGCCCAACACATCACCCGCTGCTGGCGTGCAGGCATACCACCAGGTATTGGGATCGATGTTCCCCGTGAGGAAACGAACACTGCCATCCATCAGAACGATGTTGGTGCCGTTGCTGTGGGGCGAGGACGGCCGATTGTAATCGCACGACGAATTGTTGAAGGCTGGCTGAACCTGGAACTTGGAGCTGGGCCCGCGGTTGTTATAGGTGTTGAAACGCGGTTCCCAACCCGGATTCCACTGCCCGTGCGCCCACAGAGTTCCCTGGCCGTTGCAGCGCGCGTACTTCTCCGCCATGCCGATGGTATTGGAGGTACCGTCGGTGATGGCGTTCACATTCCGCGTGGCGGTGTTGCTCGCCCACCCCGCCCAGTTGGGATCGCCGAAGACCTCGTTGTTGATCGCGTAGCTGCCCACGACCCATCCGTTGGTCCAGGTGGGAGGAGGCTGAGCCCCAGGATCGGAGGGGCACAGGAAGGTCTTGATTGTGTTGGCGGCTGGCGTTGCCAGACTGGCAAACCCACCGACATAGGCATCTGCATTCGTGCCGCCCAGTTTGAAGATGTTGTCCTGTTCAATGTAAGGAAGCAAGAACCACAACAAACTCCCCTGACCGGGTCCCCCCGAGCCCAGATCCTTGTAGGCCGGTGGGAACTTGTCGAAGGTTGCGTGGTAGTTGTGAAGGGCGAGCCCCATCTGTTTCAGATTGTTGGAGCAGCTCATACGAGCCGCCGCTTCACGGACTTTCTGGACTGCAGGCAACAGCAAGCCAATGAGGATCGCGATAATGGCAATCACCACCAGAAGTTCAATCAGGGTGAATGCTGGCCAACGCCGTCTGGAGAGGAACAATGGCATACAGAACCTCCGTACAACACTATGAAGGACATACCTCTCCCCACACAATGGCGAAAGGTCGAGGCTCTCGTTCCTGTCTGATGTATGGATCCTGGGACGCGGACCAATGGTTACCTAAGTAGAAAGGAGATCAGCCTCTTCGTCCGCAGAAAATATACATTAAGAAATCTGATAATTGCTTATACCGCTTGCCAATTCTCAATGTCAAGCACTTAGTTTGCAAATCGTTCAGAAGTCGCTTGTTCTCTCAGTGTTTCCCCTTATCACGATTCTGCAGAGCCTTGCGCGCTGGTTCGCAGTTCGGATCGATGCGCAGGGCAATTTCCAGCCAGCGGATCCCCTCGCGTTCTTCCCCATTTCTGAGGAACAGCACCCCTCCTTCGCAGCGCAGCGTGGCGTCATACGGCCGTTCCATCACTTTCTGGCTCAGGACCGCAATGCGCCGAAGGTCCGCATCGATCTCCGCTACCCGGGCATTGCAAGCCTCGGCTTCCCTGGTGCGGCCCTGATCGAGCAAACAGCGATACAGGCTGTAATGGACACGCCGATCGTAAGGGAGCACCTTCGCCGCGCGCCGAAACCAGGGCTCTCCCTCCGCGGCTGATCCCTGTGCCAGTGCCAGTTGGCCCCGTTCCCAGAGTGCCTCGCCGTTCTCCGGGGACTCGGCGAGCAAAGCTTCCAACCCCTCTCGTGCCTTTTCCAGTTGCCCCAGCTGACGCTGACAGCAGGCCAACCCCAGGCGAACCTCCTCTTTTTCGGGATGGCGTTCCGCGAGCCACTGATACTGCGTCAACGCCTCCGCCGGCGTCCCCACTCGCAAGAGGGTTTCCCCCAGGTGCAGCCGCGCCCTTTCGCTCTCCGGGTGGGCCTCGACCGCCTTGCGATAATCGGTCAGCGCATCCGCGAACGAGAGAAATCGTTCCCAGACAAAACCGCGCCCCAGGAGAGCCGCAAGATCCGTGGGACGACGTTCCAGATACACAGTCAGCTGATGAAGAGCCTTGCGCAACTGGTAGGTTTCCAGGTTGTGCTGGATGAGCACCTCCAGGATCACCAGCGCTCGCTCGTCCCCTTTCCGGGTCCGTTGTTCGAGCGCGGCCACCGGGCGTTCATCGCCGCGCTGAACCTCGATCAACCCGCGCTCGATGGCAATCTCTTCGGCATCCCCACCGTCTTCTTCGCAGCGAAAGAGATGGGCCAGCGCTTCGGGATAGTGATGCAGCAGCCGCGCGGCACGAACTACCAGCAAGCGCGCCTGCGTATCCCGCGGGCGCAGTTCCAGATAGCGTTCGAGGAATTCGCGGCTCCTGGTGTAGTCGCGCGCAGCCAGCGCCTCCTGCCCCTGGCGCAACAACTGATTGGTCGACCAGCGCGTCCAACCGAGCCACGCTGCTCCGGCAAGGAGGATCCCCCCCAGAAGCACCAGCGCCAGCCGCCTGGACCGCGAGCGCTTCCCAGCCTGGCCTGTCACCTCCCCCGTCATGGACGACTTCCCGGATAGGCTTCCAGTTTGGGTTGTCCCTGTGTAATGCGATAATAACGATCCGCTTCGACACCCTCGAAGATCTGCTCGCTCCCATCACGCCAGGTCACAATCAGGCGTCCGGTTTTCTCCTTCCCCAGACCGAATTGCAAACGCGGATCCTTGGCGGAAGCATAGGATCCGCCTCCCTTGGCGAAGCGCGTTTGACGCAAACCTTTCGTCTCGAACACCACCTTGGCGCCAATCACACACGCGTGATCCTTCCCGAGCAGCTGCACTCCCAGCCAGTGATTGTCCTTGCCCCCGATCCCGCGCAGGATGGCGACCGGCTCGTTTGTCGGAGCGAGCACCAGGTCGATACGGCCATCGTTGTCCAGATCGCCAAACGCCACCCCACGGCCAAGATGTGCGGTTTTGTAATACTCGCCAATATCCTTGCTGGCAATGCGGAACTTGCCCGCGTCGTTTCGCAGTAGCACCGGCTGTTGTTTTCGACTCGATTCCTTCCCAGTGGGGTAGCGGATGGCGTGTCCATTGGAAATGAAGAGATCTTCCCAGCCATCGAGGTCGACATCGAGAAAGGCAGTTCCCCAACCGACATAGCGTTGTCCGATGGCAGCGATCCCCGAGGCGGAGGTCCGATGCTGAAAGGACGGTCGCCCCGGTTTGCAATCGTTGCGATAGAGGCTGTGGAGTTCGTTCTCGTAATTGGTCACCCACAGACTCGGCTTTCCAGCGTGGTCCGGATCGCCCGCATCCACCCCCATGCTCCCATTGGGGCTGCCTCGTTCATCGCGCCCTGCTCCACTGAGGAGACCGTGCTCCTCGAAGAGCAACTTGCCTGGTTTCGATTTGTTAATGTACAGGAAGTTATCGACCGTATCATTGGCAACGTAAATGTCGGGCTTTCCATCGCCATCGATGTCCACGATGAGACAGCCAAGACCTTTGCTTTCATTGGGTCCGCCCTGGCTGAGGCCTGCTTCCTTGCTGACATCTACAAATTGTCCCTTCCCTGTGTTGTGGTAGAGCTTGTGGGGCAAACCGTCGAAGTGGCGTGGCGGGCACACGTCCGGCGTTTTGCCATCGTAACTACACGAGGGATGCTTTTTCCACGACCAGTCGACGTACTGGCAGATGTACAGATCCGGATACCCATCGCCGTCGAGATCGGCAAAGGCCGCACTGGTGGCCCAGGTGATTCCCGTTCCCAGACCAGCCTTCGCGGTCACATCCTCGAATCGTCGGCCCTTCGACGGATCCTTCGGATCGACGGGCACATTGTGGAAGAGTGCGACCGCCCCCCATCCCGTCACGAGCAGGTCTGGCCAGCCATCACGATCGTAATCGCCCACCGCCATGGCATGTGTGTAGAACCAGGGCTTGCCCCCCGCCAGTTTGTCGAGTCCGACCCTGGCGGTCACATCCTCGAATTTCCCCATGCCCAGGTTGCGATAGAGCTTACTCGGAAAGCCCACGATGTCCTTCTTGTCCGCCCCCGCGAACCCCCCTCCCCCGGGGAGAAAGATATCAAGGAGTCCATCGCCGTCGTAGTCGAAGACTCCTGCGCCTCCCCCGAGTGATTCCAGGATGGAGAGATGGTTGGCGGTGTCCTCGCCGTTGCGATAGGTGAAATTCACCCCCGAAGTCGCGGTGATCTCCTCGAAGACCGGGGGACCAACGACCTCCGGTTCAGAATCCGTCTTCATCGAGGGAATCGTGACAGGTTGGTTCTGTTGCGAACAACCCAGCGCCAGCACAAGGCTTATGAGAAACCCAGCCGACACCCCTCGTGTTCTCATGAAGCACCTCAACCGAGTTATCGGAGGAACAATATCCTGCTTGATGGGCCATCAGGAATCCAGCGGAACGGGAAAACCGTCGTGATGGAGGACACGTATAGGGTAAATGCCGTTGGAAAGACCTGTCAAGGGTTAATGAAAACGCTGATCTCGCAACTTGCCGCCCGACTCCTTGCGGGAGCCCCGTGCACAGGCTAGAATGCGGAAACCGTTCTTTTGTATCGGGGTTCTCCCTTTCTCCCTCTCCGGAGTCTGTTGATGACGCAACCAAACGCCCCGTCAGATCTACCTCCAACCAATCCAATCCCTCCAGGGCCGCCTGTGTATGTCCCTGCGGTGGGGCCGCGCCTGAAGATCGTACTGGCGGTGCTCTTTGCACTGGTCGCACTCTTAGGTGCGAGTGGCGCCTACCTGAGCGCTATTACCGTCCTTGATTGGTGGAGTGGTCCCGAGAAGATCTACACCAATACCTTTACGCTGTCCATGCTCCTGGCGCACATCGCGATCGGGCTGGTGACCATCGTTCCGTTCCTGTATTTCGGCGGCTATCATCTGCTTACCTCTTTACGTCGGCCCAACCGTGTTGCGGTTCGTCTGGGGATGCTTCTCTTTCTGTCCGGCCTCCTGGTCTGTGGTACGGGAGTGGCGCTGTTGCAATTTGAAGGGTTTCCGCAGCTGCCCACCGGCACCACTCCACGTCTGGTGGCTCGTATTCTCCACGTGGTGCTGCCGCTGCTGGCCATCGCGTTCTACGTCCTGCATCGCCGGGCTGGCCCGGATATCCAGTGGCGCTGGGGCTATGCCTGGCTAGGGGGAACGGGTGCGTTTGTCGTGGCCATGACGGTTTTGCACGGTCTCGACCCTCGCGATCTCAATGCGCGCGCCCCCAAGGAGGGCGAACTCTACTTCTTCCCCTCCGAGGCCCGCACCGCCAAGGGGAACTTCATCCCGGCGCAGACGCTGATGACCGATACCTACTGCATGCGCTGCCATCAGGACATCTACCAGGATCACTTCCATTCCTCGCACCGCTTTAGCTCCTTCAACAATCCTCCTTATCTCTTTAGCGTGCGCGAAACGCGGAAGGTGGCCCTGGCCCGCGATGGCAACGTGAAGGCGGCTCGCTGGTGCGCCGGCTGTCACGATCCGGTGCCGTTCTTCAGTGGCGCCTTTGACGATCCCAACTTCGACGATGTCAACCACGAGACGGCCCATGCTGGCATCACGTGTGCCAGCTGCCATGCCATCACCAGCATTCATGGGACCACCGGCAATGGCGCCTACACCATCGAAGAATCTCCCCACTATCCGTTTGCTTTTAGCGATAATCCGCAGCTGCAATGGGTGAATAACCAGCTGATCAAGGCACGGCCGGAGTTCCACAAACGCACGTTCCTGAAGCCAGTGCATCGCAGTGCGGAGTTCTGCTCGACCTGTCACAAGGTGTCCTTGCCAGCGGCGCTCAATCACTACAAGGATTTCCTGCGCGGGCAGGATCACTACGCCTCCTTCTTGCTGAGCGGCGTCTCCGGGCACAATGCCCGGGCGTTCTACTATCCTCCCACCGCCAAGAGCAACTGCTCCGAGTGTCACATGCCGCTCAAGCCCAGCGGAGACTTTGGCGCCCGCGATTTCGATGGTAGTGGACAACGCAAGATCCACAACCACATGTTCCCGGGGGCCAACACCGGGCTCTTCACTTTGCTGCCGCGAGAACCCCGGTACAGCGAGCACGCCGAGGGCTTTGCCCGGGCAGTCAAGACGCACGCGGACTTCCTCCGTGGCACTGATCCGGAGGGGAAAGATCGCAAGGTGCGCATCGACATCTTCGGGCTCAAGGAGGGCGACAATACCGATGCCAAATTGCTCACCCCGCCGCTCCGTCCGCGCCTGCCAGAGCTGCGTCCGGGGTCCACGTACCTGGTCGAGGTTGTCGTTCGCACCCTCGCCCTTGGTCATCTGTTCTCGCAGGGAACGGTCGATTCCAACGAGATCTGGGTCGATTTCCAGGCGAAGTCCGGCAATCGGGTGATCGCTCGCAATGGCGCCCTGGCCAACGAGGACGAAACTGGCCCGGTCGATGAGTGGTCGCACTTTATTAACGTGTTGATGCTCGATCGCAACGGCAATCGCATCAATCGCCGTAATCCTCAGGACATCTTCACCCCCTTGTACAATCACCAGATTCCGCCCGGCGCGGCGCATGTCCTGCACTATCGCCTGGATGTGCCCGCCGACCTCACCGAACCGGTGGAATTGCGTGTCCGCGTGCGCTATCGCAAGTTCGACTACGAATACATGCAGATTGTGCACGAGGGACGGCCTGTGCCCAAACTCCCGATTGTCGATATGTGCGAGGATCACGTGTACTTGCCGCTCGCCGGCCAACAGAATGGCAAGGAGAACCAGGTGTGGAGTTCGCTCACCTCCCCCACTCCTCCGCCAGAATGGCAACGCTGGAACGACTACGGCATCGGCTGTCTTCTGGAGGGCGGCGAAAAATCCGGGCATTTCCGCCAGGCCGAGGCAGCCTTCAAGCACATGCTCACTCTCGGTGTCAAGGATGCCATTCCGCATGCCCATGTGAACCTGGCGCGCGTGTACATCAACGAGGGGCGCCTGGAAGAGGCAGCTCAGGCGCTCGATGCCGCCCGCCGTTGCGATCCCCCCGCTCCCTGGTGGTCGATTGCCTGGTTTACCAGCGTGGTCAACAGCGAAACCGCAACCAGCAAGGAACACCTGGATGCGGCCATTGCCAACCTGGAGCGTTTGCTCGATCCCAAAAACCAACCCCGCGAGCGCGGCTTCGACTTCAGCAAGGACTATGTCGTGCTGAACAAGTTGGCGAACCTGCTCTTCAAACGCAGCAAGTTCGAGGAGCCCTCGTCCCCTGCCTTCAAGGAATGCCTGGACAAGGCGGTGGAGCGAGCCGAGCGCGTGCTGGAGTTGGAGATCGAGGATGTGGAAGCACATGATATGCTCCGCACTCTCTATGCCCGCCTGGGCCAGGACTTTACCGCACGGGGCGAGGTTCCCCCTGCGGCTGACTTGCCGGGACTGGCTGCGACCCTCGCCAACAAGCAGGCCAGCCGGGAGGACCGTGTGGCAGCAGCCGGACGCCTCGCTCTGGGGGTTGAGGCCCTGGCAAACGAAAAACTCGATCCGGCCAAGCCTCCGCGACTTCCTCGCCTGGTCGAGCTCCGCAAGCAACTTCGAGTTGCTTACCACGCCGAGGACGATCCCACGGTGAAGACTGCCTGTGCCGGTGTGTTGACCGTTCTGCACGCCAGCCTGCACCAGATCTACAAACCCGATGAGATCGCTCGGGCACGGACCACCCAGCTCTACCGGGATAAACATCCTGCGGCCAACTATGCGGCTCGCCATCGCGTCATCTATCCCACCACGGCGGTTCATCGCCAGACGATCTTGAAAACTGGCGATTTGCAGAAATAACGCCGTTGTTGCATCGCCCTGGATATCCTCTGAGACCAGCGGCCACTTCCTTCCACCAGGTGAAGTGGCCCTGGTTTCTCAGGTGCTTGAACCATTCTTGAAGCACGAGGTGCGCTTTCCATGCGACGTTCCCCCCTGGCCTGGATCACGGCCGCTGGGTTGTTTGCCGGATTGGTTGTTGGCGGCTGGTTCCTGGCTCGCTGGCTGTTCCCGCCTCCGACCTCGGTGGCTGGTCCGCCCCAGCTGAATCCGCCGCAACATCGGCAGGCGATCGCGGTTCCCAAGGTTCCCTTCACCAACATCACCGACAAGGCCGGCATTCACTTCACACACTGCAACGGCGCCACTCCGCTGAAACTCCTGCCCGAGACGATGGGCGCGGGGGTCGCCTTCCTCGACTACGATGGCGATGGCCGCCAGGATATCCTGTTTGTGAACTCCTGTCCCTGGCCCGGTCACGATGGCCCGAAAACCCACCCGGTTCTCTACCGCAACAAGGGCGACGGAACCTTTGAAGATGTCACCGACAAGGCCGGTCTGAATACTACCTTTTATGGCCTTGGGGTGGCGGTGGGCGACTTCGATAACGATGGCTATCCAGACCTCTTTCTCACCGGGATTGGCGGCAACCATCTCTTCCACAACGAGAAGGGCAAAACCTTCACCGAGGTGACCGCGGCTGCGGGAGTGGCGGCTCCCGTCTCGCTCCCCAAGGTCAGCCGCGCTGAGTTCGATGCCTGGGAAGCTCCCATCCCCTTTGGCTCCTCCTGCACCTTCCTGGACTATGATGGCGATGGCCGGCTCGATCTCTTCGTGTGCCACTACGTCAAGTGGTCGCCCAAGATCGACCTGGGGATTAACTCGACTCTCGGTGGCATGGGGCGTTCCTACAGCCAGCCAACGGACTTCGAGGGGAGCCAATGTGTGCTCTATCGCAATATCGACGGCCAGCACTTCCAGGATGTCTCGGCATCGGCCGGAATTCAGGTCACTGAACCGGAAGGCACCAATCCGGGGGCGCGCCTGCGCCCGGTGGGCAAATCCCTGGGGGTGGTCATCTGCGATCCCGACGAGGATGGGTGGCCCGATATTGTGGTCGCCAACGACACGGTACGGAACTTCTTCTTCCACAACATCCCCGGTCCCGACGGCACCCGGCGTTTCGAGGAGCGCGGCTATCCTTCGGGTGTGGCCTATGCCGACGAGGGACGCCCACGTGGCGGTATGGGCATCGACTGGGGAGAATACCGCCCCGGACGACAGGCCCTTATCATCGGCAATTTCGCCAACGAGCCGAACACCTTCCTCACTCTGGATCAGCCGAAAAAGCTGCTCTTTTCCGACAGCGCCCTCGCCGTGGGTGTCTCAGGACCCAGCCGAATCCTGCTCAAATTTGGGGCGTTCTTCTTCGATTACGACCTCGATGGCCGGCTCGATCTGCTGACCGCCAATGGTCACATCGAACCGGAGATCGCCACCATCCAGAACAGCCAAACCTATGCGCAGCCTTTGCAACTCTTCTGGAATACTGGCAATCCAGAGCGTCTCTTTGAACCAGTCACAGCCGAGGAGGGCGGCAAGGCACTCGCCGAACCGATGGTGGGACGCAGTTGCGCCTTCGCCGATATCGATGGGGATGGAGATCTCGACGTGGTGGTGACTGCCAACGGAGGTCCGGCTCGCCTGTTGCGCAACGATCAGAATCTCGGTAATCACTGGATTCGCCTTGAACTCAAGGGCGATGGCGTGCATTCCAACCGGAGTGCCATCGGGGCCCAGGTTACCATCGAGGCGGGCGGCAAGACCTTCAAACGCCAGATCACCGGCGCCCGGGGGTATTTGAGTCAGTCGGAGCTGCCGCTCACGGTGGGGCTGGGGAAGCTCGACAAGGTGGATCGCGTGACCGTGCGCTGGCCCGGCCGCGAGGCGGGCACCGAGGTCTGGGAAAACCTCCCCCTCGATCAGATGCATCCCTTGCTCCAGGGAAAGGGCAAGAAGAACTGATTCTGGATCACGAGAACGGTTATGTCAGATCTATCCGCAAGCCCTCGGCCACGTCGCCGGGGGCTTCTCCTCTTGTTCGTTGTCCTCCTCGGACTCGTCGCTGCGGGGGGAATCTGGTTGGCGCTGCGCCCCAAACCTGCACCCAGTTCTCAGGGTGATCCGGTCGCCGCCATCCAGGCCAACACTCGCGGCGTGGGCAAGATGGAGCAGTTCGATTTCGACGCCGCTGCCAAAGATTTTGACGAGGCGAGTCGACTTGATCCCAACTGGCTCCCGGCACAGATCAACCTCGGGATCGCCCTCCTCAACGCCAGCACTCCGGAATCGCTGGCCCGTGCCCGCACGGTTCTTAACGAGGTTCTGGCGAAGGACCCCAAAAATCCCCACGCGCTCTACTCGCTGGGAATCATCAATCTCTATGAAAACCACATCGCCGAGGCCTACCACTGTTTCGAGGCGGTCTCCCGGATCGATCCCAACGACGCCTACACCTGGTTTCACATGGGGGTGACCAACCCCGCAGGCCGCGATTCCCCGACCGCCAAGCAATGCTACGAGAAAGCTCTTCAGTTGAACCCGTACCTCAACGCGGCTCGCTATGCTCTGGCGCAGCATCCCCACGAGTACGATGCGGAGAAGAGCAAACGCCTCCTGGCAGAGCACAAGGCCCTGATTGAAGCCAAATGGGAGAGCGAATATCGCATTGCCTACACCGAGATGGGTCACTACGCCGAGGTTCTTGGGCGCGTCGCTGCCAGCGGCCCTCCTGCCATCGGTCCGCTCCCGATGTTTGAGCGCGACCAGAGCTTCCGCGTCAAGTTGGCCGAGGGCGCCCGCTGGAGCAAAGGTGCCTCGAATCCGCTCCTGCAGGCGATCGTACAGCGCTTTGGCCGGACCATGGTCCTGCTTGATTACAATCACGATGGTCGGCCCGACATCTTTCTGCTGAACGCGGTGGATGATAAGGGACAATTGCGCAACCTTCTCTTGCGCAATGACGGCGCCGGGCAGTTTACCGATGTCACCTCCGAGAGCGGGCTCGCCGAGGTCCGGACGAGTCTGAGTTGTTCCGTTGCCGATTTCGACAACGACGGCTTCCCGGATCTCTTCCTTGGTGGAGTAGATCAGCACCATCTCTTCCGCAACACTGGCACGGGCAAGTTCGAAGAAGTGACGACAAAGGCAGGGCTGGACAAGGTCAACGGAGTCGTCCTCGGGGCATCCTGGGCCGACGTCGATCAGGATGGCGATCTCGATTTGCTTCTATCGTTTTATGGGGAAACCGAAACCGCCCTCCAGCAATTGGCGAGCGCTCAGCCCGGCACCGGACAACTTCTCCTCTGGCTGAACACCGGCGAAGCGCGCCCTGTGAAGCCAGGGGACACCGCCCCGCCACTCACCTGTCGTTTCCAGCGCCACGATCTCGACGCCCCACGTGGGGCCATGGTGAATCTCGCGCTGAGCGATGTCGATGGAGACCGCGATCTGGATCTGCTCCTGTTCGCGGACAACGCCGCTCCAACCACGCTCTTCAACGATCGGTTGCTTCGTTTTCACGCCGTCAAGGATCGTCCCGTGGCCGAGGCAGCTCGCTGGAACGGCGCGCTGGTGCTCGATGTCAATCACGATGATCTTTCCGATTTGCTCCTCCTCCGCGCGGACCAACCCCCCTTGCTTTGCCTGAACCAGTCCAAACCCGGCGAAGGGATGAATTTCACGGCAAAGGCGATTAATGGCACGCCGCTTCTGCAGGCTCAGGCCATCGACCTCGACCTCGATGGTTGGACAGATGTCGTCGGTCTCACTCAGGATCACCAACCGATTCTTCTGCACAATGAGGGGCAGGGACATCTGGCGCCCTCCCGAGGAGCCTTTGGCCAGGAGGGAGCAAAGGTCTCCGCCGTGGCGCTGGCGGACTTCACCGACGATGCCAACCCGGATCTCCTCCTCTGGGAGGAGCAGGACGGCGGACTGCGTTTGCTCCGCAACCTGGGGAACGGGCACCGCGCCTTGCGCCTGGAACTGTCCGGCCGTCGCGACGCCCGCACCAACCTGCGCACCAACGCCGATGGCATCGGCACCTGGCTGGCGGCCCAGACCGGAACCTTCTGGACCGCGCTGGAGAACACTACCCTGGCAGCGGGGTTGGGTCAGTCGCGTTTACCTCTCCTTCTCGGCATGGGTGCGAACTCCCAGGCCGAGATTCTCCACATCCGCTGGCCCGATCGGGTCCCCCAGGCGGAGTTGAATCTGGCCACCGACCGTTTGGTTCGCATCACCGAGATTGATCGCAAGGGGACTTCTTGCCCGGTGCTTCTGGCGTGGGATGGTTCGCGCTATCGCGTGATCACGGATTTCTTTGGGGCCAACGCCCTGGGAGAAATGCGTGCGGATGGCTCCAGTAGCCTGCCGCGCGATCAGGAATCGATCAAGATCGAGGCCGAGGAACTGGCCCTGCGCCAGGGCGAATACCTCCTCAAGATCACTGAACCGATGGACGAGATGGTTTATCTCGATCATCTGCGCTTGCTTGTCCTCGATCATCCCGCCGACGTGTCCGTCTATCCCGACGAGCGTTTCGCGGTGGACGGCCCGATGCCCACGCAGGAGTTGCTCGCCTTCCGCCAGCGCATTTTCCCCAGGAAGGCACGCAACCACAACGGTCGTGAGGTGACCGCATTGCTGGCCGAACGGGATCGCCGCTTTGTCGATGATTTCGCTCATCGATCCTGGCTGGGTCTGGCCGAAGAGCATTACGTCGACCTGGACTTTGCCGAACAACTGTCCCACTTCAAGCCGAGCGATCGCCTGGTACTCGTCCTTGCTGGCTGGGCCGATTATGCCTATCCCGAAGCCTTGTTTGCTGCGAACCAGGCCGGTTTCTCCATGCTGATGCCCCAGCTGGAACGCCAGGAAGGTGACAGGTGGAAGTCACTCGGTGAACTCGGCTTCCCTGCTGGTCTTCCCCGGGTGATGACGCGCGAGATTACCGGGCTGGTGCAGGGTCCTCGTTGTGTGCTGCGTCTGCGCACCAACCTGCAAGTGTACTGGGACCAGGTATACATTGTCCCGCTTGTATCCACCAGGGAAGACACCCTGCGCGTCACTCCACTTGAGGTGAAGACAGCCACTCTGGCCGCTCGCGGCTTTATGCAGGAGATCACCCCCCAGGGACGAGGGCCCGTCAGCTACGACCCGGAGCGGACCGAGCCCGTGGCCATCACCCGCTGGAAAGGAATGTTCACCCGGTACGGCGAGGTGACCGAACTGCTGCGTGCCCGCGATGATCGCCATGTACTCTGCGGTCCTGGCGATGAGATCACCGTCCATTTCGACGCAACCACACTCCCCTCGCTTCCCCCTGGATGGAAACGCTCCTTTGTCCTCCGTGCCTGGGGTTGGGGAAAAGACATTGGTCCATTCACCGCCACAGGCGGAGAGGTCGACCCCCTCCCAACCCAGGCGATGAAACAATATCCCTACCAGCCCGTCCCCTCGGCTCTGGAGGACTATCAACGAAAGTGGAACACCCGCCCGATCGGGGTGGGCGCTTCCCCATTGCGAACAGGCACTTCATCCCGACAACGGCGCGGAGGCCAGGAATGACTTGGATCACCACCATCCAGGCAAGTGCAGCCACTGGTCCGCTTCGTGAGTTCTACAGCCAGGTCTATGCGCTTTACCCCGCCGAGTATGGAGCGGAGGTGCCAGCGATTCTCCGCGCCGATGGGACTGCGGACAGCATTGTGGCCGCGCACAGCCTGATTCCCGAGGCGATGTGGCATGGTATGTCCACCCTGGGGGTTCTCCTCTCCCCAACGCTCCCCCTGGATCGCCGCCAACACGAGATGATCGCCACCCTGGTGTCAGCGCTCAACAATTGCTTTTACTGAGTGGAGAGCCATGCCGAATTCCTGCGTCTAACCTGCCTGGACGCAGAATTCACCGCCGCGTTGCGACGGGACTACACCACGCTGCCGCTCTCTCCCGCCGATCGGGCGATGCTGGACTACGTCGCCAAGCTCACCCGACATGCCTGGCGCGTGACGCCGGAGGATCTCGAGCGATTGCGACAGGTGGGCTTTGACGAGCGCGCCATCCTGCAGATCAACCTGATCGCCAGCTGGTTCAACTACATCAACCGCGTGGCCGATGGCCTTGGCGTGGGCAAATGAGCGAGCCTCTGGCTAGTTCTTCTGATACACCCGGCGCCCGCCCAGGTACGCTTCCAGACATTGCGTATCTTTCACATCATCAATCTTGCAGGTGAGCACATCGCGGTCGAGAACGATCAGGTCGGCCAGTTTCCCTTTCTCCAGCGAGCCGATCTGCTCTTCGAGAAACATCAGCTTTGCATTGTTGATCGTGTAGAAGCGAATGGCCTGTTCGCGCGACAGCGCTTCTTCGGGATGCAGTTGTCCCTCGAACCAGCGAGCCCGGCGCGTCTGCGTGATCCACATCCCTAGCCAGGGATTGTAGGGGTTGATTGCACGCAAGGAGCCGATCTTCTGCATATGATCCGAGCCGCCGCCCACGACCACGCCGGCGGCAAACAGACTCCGCAATGGCTGGAAGTAACGCAGTCGATCCTTGCCAAATTGTGCCTCCAACGTGCGGGCATCCAGGTAGAGCCAGGCCGGTTGAATATCGATCACCACCCCGAGTTTGGCCGCCTTCTCGATTGCCTCCTTGCTCATGAAGTTGGAATGCGTCAAACACGGGCGCGTTCTGGCAATGGGCGTTTTCCGGTTGATCTCCTCATAGGTATCGAGCAAGGTGTGGACCGCACCATCGCCCACCGAATGGGCGGTGAACTGCAACCCCTCCTCCACGGTGGTGCGCACAATCTGGGTCAAGCGTTCGCGCGGTATGAAGAGCAAACCACGATATTGCGGATCGGTGATAGAGTAGATAGTGCTCTTCCCCCACGGTTGCCGCATGTAGGCGCTCCCGGTCAGCATTCCGCCATCGAGATAGGTCTTGATGCCGACGATGCGCAACATCGCATCGCCTTTGCGCAAGGGATGTTCTGCCACTTTGCGGATATCTTTCTGGATTTTCTCCATGGTGCCCGAGGTGCCCACGCTGTGTGAGATGGCAATGCGCAACGGTAATTTCTTGTTGGCGTGCAACTTCTCATAGCGGCTCACCGCCGAACCACTCGCATCGCGGTCAATGATGCCGGTCAGCCCGACCGAGTTGTAATCGTGAAAGAGTTCGAGCAAGCGCTGGGCGCGATCGGTTTCGCTGGCTTCCCTGGTTAACGGGTCGGCGCGCACATAGCGGGTGCAGTTGCGCAGAATCCCGGTCGGCTCCCCCGTTTTGGGGTCTTTCTCCGCATACCCCGCCCCCCCATCACTCACCTTGAAATCACGATCGATCTTGCTCAGTTTAAGCGCCAGAGAATTGAGCGAGGCATCGGGGCCAGTCGAATAAAGCACCGGGTGACGGGGCGCCGCTACATCGAGTTCCTGCCGGGTCGGATAGCGCTGTTCGCGCAGTCGCGTGATGAACACCTGGCGCAGCACGATCCACGAACCCTCGGGAACCACCTTTGCGCGGGCTTTCACATAGTCCAGCACATCCTGAATCGTCTCCATGTCTGGCAGGGGGTGATCGAACTCCGTCATGCACGCCGAGGTGGGGTGCACGTGCGAGTCGATCAACCCGGGCAGCACCATCTTCCCTTTCAGGTCCACCACCCGCGTTTTTTCGCCCCGGGTTTTCAGAATGTCTGCATTGCTCCCCACTGCCAGGATCCGTTCCCCCTGAATGGCGAGCGCCTGCTGGATGGAGAACTCCCGATCCACAGTGACGATCTTCCCGTTGTGAAAGATCAGATCCGGTTCCGCAGCAACTGCCGAACTTTTCGGAACCAGGGGAAGAAGCAACACAAACAAGGAGAGGAAGGCGCGCATGGTGGTATTCTCGGGGAAGGGTATGGACAGCTTATTGCGCCGAATGGTAACCGATGAAGCGAAGAGACAAAAGAGTTTGGACGCACGTTTTGCTCAGTTTTTTCTGTCCCTCTCCCTCCCGTCACCGTCTCTGAGGAGTCCTGAGGACCTGCGGGCAGGTTGTTTCCAGATCGAAACACTGCGGAGAGGGGCAGGCCGAACTCGTTGCCAGTTGTTTACAATCGACTGCCGAGAAATCTGGCAACTGTCGGAAAATCCGACAGTAAAACCCGCCGCTCTCGTACATCATCACTTCCTTCAAATCCACAAGTTAATATCAAAAAACAAGTTATATCTTTGTTATTTTTTTCAGCGTGTTGGTCCACAACTTGCTTAGATTCTCTCATCTCTAAATTCAACACCCTGAGAGAAAAAGAGGAGACTTCGGAAAGAAGATAATGCACCCGATGTTCGCCTGGGGTGCGCTCGGGCGACGCGCGGCCACCCAGGCCGCGCGTCGCTCCGCCCGCTTGCCGGAACGGGAAGAGTGGACTCTGCACCAGTTAGTCGGCGATTGGCTGTTTGAGCCTCCTGAGATTGCGCTGCCCAGCGGATCGCACGTGAGTTGCTCCTGCCAAGGGAAGAGCCCCATCTCTTCCCGCGGGCAACAAACCACCGAGCGAGGAGAGTAACGACCCCACCCAGTCTGGGAGTTCGCCCATCTCTCCTCGCTCTTTTTCTTTTACTCCTTCTCTTCCAACCGAGCCGCATAGCGCGGACGAATCGTCTGCTGATAGGCCGCATCAAGCACCCCCAGGATCTGGTATTCCTGTCGCGCACGCGCCCGATCTCCGCGTTCCAGTGCGATCCGGATCAACAACTCGCGGATCTCTGGACGAAACGGATCCAGTTTCACTGCTTTTTGGGCTGCCTCCAGTGCTTCCGCCCACGCCGCACGCCGCACCAGCACACTGGCCAATCCCTCCTGATACTCGGGGAACTGCGGATACTTCTGGGCGAGTCGCCGCCAGTATTCTTCTGCCCGATCGTAGCGCCCCAGTGATTCCGCCACATACGCCGCCCAGGTGAGCGCCTGTTCGCGCTCGGGCTCCCGCGCAAGCACCTCTTGCAACACCCTGAACGCTTCTTGATATCGCCGTTGCGCATAGAGAGCCAGTCCGCGTCCCTCCAGCGCAGGAAGATCCTCCGGATCGCGTGCAACGGCCTGATCGAGCAACGGGAGCACTTGCCGACTCAGATAATCCGCCGCCTGCGTTGCTCGGTCCACCTGCGCATTGGCAATGAGTGGAATCATTGCCAACGCCTGATCTCGCGGGAGTTCTTCATCGTTGGCCTCTCGGCGATGCCCAGGAAACAGCCGCAAAGGGAGTTCGCCAGGTTGGATCGTGGCTCGGACGGGCGGAGGATGGGCTGGATCGCGCAGCACGCGATGATCGGTGACCGCCAGGTGGACCACAGTCGAACTGGCGTGTTGGGGCATGTGACACGCCAGGCAGTTATCCTGCGGGTCCTTCGCCCTGCGCTCCTCCCGCGACAAAGAACAGTCCGGGGCAGGAACACCAGTGTGGCCTGGCTCCGGCTTCTCGGGGGCGGTGTGGCAGTTCCGGCAGCGTTCGCGATAGAACGTCACCTTGTCCCTGGGGGCCGGTTCTCGATGGGGATCGTGGCACGACGAACACCCGAACTTTCCCTTGCTCCGGTTAAAGCAGACACTTTGATACATCTGCTCGACGTGACCGACAATGCGCCTGGTATCCTCGGCCTCGGCGGGCCGGATGAAGATGGCGAGATATTCCTGCAAGGGCAACCCGGGGCGATACTCCGTCTGGCGCCGCCCACGACGCAGAACAATCGCCTCCCCTTGCAGGTGACATTGTTCGCACACCGCTTCCCGCAGCGCCGGCGCCAGATGCCTGGGATTGACGATCGTGTAATCCACCCCCTCGGGGTGAATATTCTGCTTGCGACTGCTCACATGCAACTGGCCTGGTCCGTGGCATCGTTCACAGCCAATCGCTAGCTGTCCAAAAATCGGCTCGCGATAGCGATTGGTGGTCCCCTCGATCGGGTGCGCCTCCTGGCAATGGCAGTACAAACAGCGCATCTCCATCCGCCGATGAAAGTGCTGCTGGTTTTTCTCGTATCCCGGCGACAATTGCCATCGCGATTGCAGGCTATACCAGGTGATCGGCGATTCAAACAGAAAACCGTCCCGCTGATAAAAGTACGACCGCGCCTGGGTTCCTGACCCGACGGCAAAGTCCATCGCTTCTTCTCGCTGAGCCACGACCTTTCCTCGGGCATCCTCGCACCATTCGCGATGCAGCACACGTCCTCCCTCTCGGAGAACCTGGAAATGCAAGGGACCAACCGTGAAGGGATTGCCCGCCTGCACGGAGTAGTTTTCCAGGGGCGGAGCATCGGCGGCGTGAAAGAGACTCCGCCCCATGGGATGCTGATGGTAGTCGTTGCAAACCACCCGATGACAGTTCAGGCACTCCTGATCGCCCACATAGGGAACATCCTGAGCCGTGTTGAGAAAGGGAGACGTGGTCAACGGCGGGAGCGGAGCCGCGATCCGTGCAGGCGGCTTCTGCAGGTACAACCAGGCCAGGCCGGCTCCCCCTCCAGCGAGAAGGAATACGCTCAGGGGGACAAGGATCCGCCAGCGGCGCGGCTGGGACGCAGGGACACCGTCAGCTGAAGGGGCAGCCGTCGTCGGTCGCTGTTTCTCCGGGCGCGATCGCTTTGCTGGCATGGCTGCTCTCCTCGGGTTGCCTGGCTCCTCAGGTTATAAAGGAGAGAAATCGAACCTGCAACCACTGGTTCCCCGCCAATCCATCCCTGACCCGAACGCGGCTGCTGGTCGATTCTCTGAAGCCTTTCTCCCAGATTGAACCCCGCGCCCCTCTCTCCTGTGCTTGTTCTGGCGCCTGATTCCCCATATGGTGACAGGGCAGACCGCGTCCGCAAGGAATTCCCGCCTCAAGGAGTACCGTTGATGAGTTCCCCTTCCTTGGCGCAGCAACTGGCCGAGTACGCCTGTCAGCTTCGCTTCGAGGATCTGCCGTCGAACGTCGTACACGAAACCCGTCGCCGCTTCATCGATTCGCTCGCCACTGCCATCGGCGCGATGGAGGCCGATGCCTACGTGATTGCCCGGCGCTGCGCCGAACGGGTGCAGGGAGAAACGGCTGTCAGCCTGCTGGGTGGAGGCACAAGCAGCGTGGAGTGGGCCACCTTCGTCAACGGCCTGCTCATCCGCTATCTCGATTACAATGACACCTACCTGTCACTGGAACCCGCCCATCCCTCGGACAATCTGGCGCCGGTGCTGGCGGTCGGCGAATGGATGAAACGCCCCGGTCGAGAGCTGATCACGGCTGCCGTCCTTGCCTACGAGATCCAGTGTCGTCTGTGCGATGCGGCAAGCCTGCGTGCGCATGGGTGGGACCATGTCTACTATGGCTGTCTTGGTTCCACCCTGGCGGCGTGCAAGTTGATGGGGTTGGATATGGTCCACTGCACGCACGCGCTGGGTCTGGCGGGTGTGTGCAACATTGCCACTCGGCAGACACGCTCCGGGGAACTCAGCATGTGGAAGGGGTGTGCCTTCTCCAACGCTGCACGGAACGCAGTTTTTGCCGCCCAGCTGGCCGCCGAGGGAATGACCGGTCCGGCCCCCATTTTCGAGGGTGAGTTCGGGATCACCAAACAGCTCACGGGTTCCCTCACCCTCGCCCCGCTGGGCGGAACGGGGACTCCCAAAGCCGGGTTCATGATCACCGAAACGTACATCAAGTTCTGGCCGGCGGAGTATCATTCGCAAAGTGCCATCGATGCGGCCTTGCAGTTGCGCCCCGAAATTGGTGATTGGCGCAACATTCAGTCGATCGATATTCACACCTTCAACGCCGCGGTGGATATTATCGGCAAGGATCCCGAGAAATGGCGGCCCAAAACGCGCGAGACAGCCGACCACAGCCTCCCCTACTGCACCGCCGTCGCACTCGTCGATGGAGATGTTACCGAAAACCAGTTCACCCCGGAACGAATCAGCGATCCCGAGTTGATCGGTCTGGTGAGCAAGATCACCTTGCACCGCGATCCAGAGATCAACAAGCGCTACCCCGCGGGGATCCCCAATCGGCTCACGGTGGCGCTCAAGGATGGCCGAAAACTGGTCAAGGAAGTTGAGTTCCCACGTGGACACGCCCGCAATCCGATGACGGACGCCGAGGTGGAGAAGAAATTCCGCAGCACTGTGGAACCACGCTACGGCAAGGACCGGGCCGACAAGATCCTCGCCCTCTGCTGGAAACTCGAGGAACTCCCCTCCCCCGCTCCGTTGCTTGCCCTGGTTGGCGCTCGCGGCTAGCAACTCGCTTCTGCCAGGAGCGCTCTCACCGGGAGCGCTCCTCGCGTTTGTCCCTGGAACGCTGGCCAAGTCGCTGCAGGGCTCCCTTCGCCTCCGCCTGAAGGTGGGCATCGCGGCTTCCCTTCGCCAGCTCCTGCAGAAGGTGACGCGCCTCGTCCGTCCCCGTCCGTTCGAGCACCCCGATCACGCGAACAAGTCGGGTTTGCTGCGGAGTGAGGGTGAGTCCCTCACCAACGTTACCCTTCAAGAGCTTTTCCAGCCGCGCCCGCACCTCCGCCGAGTTGCTGGTCTGATAGGCCCGACGCAGGAGCGCAGCAATGTCTTCCCCAGCTTCGGCCAGCGCCCGACTCGCCTTTTCCCGGACTTCAAAATCGTCGTCATCCAGGTCGGCGATCCATTTGGCGAGGCGTTTTTCACCGTCGGTGTCTGGAGGAGTCTGCAAGTGTTGCTTCAGGAAGGGGAGGCTTTCACTGGGTCGAGCGCTCAGCTGGGCGATGGCCACCGCATGCAGCAAGGCATCAGCACTGAGCAGATCGCGCCAGCACTGATCCAGTTGCTGCTTGGTCAAAGGCGTTTTCACTGGGTCCTTGCCCAGCACCGCGTTACTCACACGATCGAGATCCGCCACGCTCCGGGCCAGATAGATGTGATCGTAGTACCCCGCGGTGCCGACCATGGGGGTAAAGGCCATCCCGGTCAGGTCAAAGTTCCCAAAATCCTTGAAGAGATCGCAGGTGACTACCTCCCAATTCGCTGGTGCCCTGTCCGCGAGTTTGCGCGCGGGCCAGGGCACGTTCGGCGCACCGGCGAGATAGCGGTGTTCCCACGCCTTGCCATCCAGGTCGCCGTGCAACTGAACCATGATGCCGCCCTCGCCCACTTTCTTCCAGGCAAAGCGCAGGTAGCGATACTCCCCCGCTTTCGGCTTTTCGCGAATGGGAAAGTTCCAACCCGGAAGACGCGAGTTGTACCGCTGCAGTGGAGTGACCTGCAAGCTGCAACGCCCTGAATAGCGCTCCTTGTCTGCACGAGTGGCTGTCCCTGGCTCCACCCCGTTATCGTTGTTCAGATTCCTGGCGAGAGTGTCCGCCTCATCCTCGAATAATTCCACAACCGCGGGGCTGGGGAATTGCCTGGCCATCCCCACCGTGGTCAGGGCGAACCACACACTGACCCCCACCACCCAGGCAGTATTCATCATTCTGCACATCGCCAACCTCGTCTCAACTCGGTCCCCTGGCCTCAGGGTAGCCCGATTCTTTGACGAGAGGAAGCCCAGGATAGTTTGCCAGGCGGAAATTACCGCCCGGAGGAGATCGCCCCCTGCATCGCTTCGACGAGCTGATGGGCGGCCTGATCCACCTCGTCAGTGGTTGTGAAACGCCCGACCGTCAGGCGGACTGCTCCGCTGCCCACTTCAGGGGGAATCTTCATGGCACAGAGCACGGGCGACTGGCTCACCTGCCCTTCGTGACAGGCCGACCCCGTGGAGGCCGCTATCCCTGGGACCGCACGAAGCAACTCGGCCCCAACCACACCCCGGAAACTTACATTCAATGTGTTGGGCAAGCGTTGCTCCGGATGACCGTTGAGGACAATCCGTTCCCCCAGTTTATTCGCGAGTTGCTGCCATAACCGCTCGCGCAGTTGCCGGAGCTTCTCGGTTGCGGCCGGCAGCGATGCCCGCGCCACGCGACACGCTTCCCCGAGAGCAACGATCGAGGGAACACTCTCGGTGCTGGCGCGGCGCCCTGCCTCATGACCAGCCCCGTGCAGAAGCGGTTCGAGGCGAACTCCGCGGCGCACATAGAGCGCCCCCACGCCCTTGGGGGCATACACCTTGTGACCCGCCACCGAGAGCAAATCCACCCCCAGTTCCTGCACGTCCAGGGGCACCTTTCCCACGGACTGAGCCGCATCCGTGTGCAGCAGAACCCCCCGCGCCCGGCAGATCGCGCTAATCGCGCGGATGGGCTGCAAGGTGCCCACCTCGTTGTTCGAGTGCATGATGCTGACCAGGGTTGCCCCGCGCTCAATCGCCTTGCGAATGTCGTCGGGATCCACGATTCCCTGACGATCCACCGCCACCTGGGTAACGCGACACCCCAGCCGCTCCAGAAAGGCGCAGGGCTGCAGGGTCGCGGGATGTTCGATGGTACTGGTGACCAGGTGCGGCCGCGTCCCCCGTCCAAGCCAGCGGCCGAAGAATCCCTGCAAGGACGCAAAAACAGATCCTTTAAGAGCGTGATTATTGGCCTCGCTCCCCCCACTTGTAAACACGATCTCCTCAGGGTGTGCGCCCAGGAGTGCGGCCACCTGTGCCCGTGCCTGTTCCACCGCGGCATGGGTGCGCTGGCCATAGACATGCGCACTGGACGGATTCCCAAAGTGCTCGCGCAGGTATGGAAGCATCGCCTCCACGACGGCGGGATCGATCGGCGTGGTCGCGTTATAGTCGAGGTAGATTGGGTTCATGGGACAATCGTAACACCTAGAATTCCAGGAGAACTTGTGGATACTGGCGTTGCAATTTCACCTGATCCCTTGCTGACGGTTCCTTGCCATTCACGTGCAACCTGATCAGACCAGGGTACGCGCCAGAATCCAGAATCACAAGTGCCGCCTCGGCTGACGATCCCTCGACGCACAACTGCAGTTCTCGCAGTTTCGGCCGGTGGGCTCCTCGCAACAGAGACGGGAGAGTCTTGGAATCGAGGTCATTGCCGTCGATGGTTAACGTTCGCAATCGGGCCAGCTTTTTCGAGGCGAGCAAGGTCTGGAAACTCGGCAGTTCCAGATTGCAGTACGACAATTCCAGGGATTCCAGCCGAGAGAGATGTGCAAGGTAGGTCGACAAGGAGCCGAACACGGGAGCACTCAGTTGCAGATGTTTCAGGGCTGGGAGATGATCCAGTGCCTTGAGGAGGTGAGAAAGGTCAATGGTGTCGAAGTCGCGATCAAGGCTGAAGTCCAGCCGTTCGAGATTCGTGAGCGCACCATCCTCCGCCAGCACATCCACCCCGGATGAGCGCAGACTATTTCCCGACAGTCGGAGGATGCGCAGCCCGGCAAGCCCTCCGGCACCCAGCAAGGAGCGGAGTTCGTCCCCGTTCAGGTCAACGTCCCGCAGAGCGAGTTCGCGCAACTTCTGCCACCCAGAAGAGCGACCCAGCGCCGGTAGATCGTCTTTCCACCGCGTTGTTTCAGCGAGACAAAGGGAGGTTAAGGACCCCAGGTGCGGACTTTCGAGTACAGCCTGCAGCGCAGCAGAATCGAAGGGAATTTGCCCCAGAGTGAGGGAGGTCAACCGCTTCAGCGAAGCCGTTTGCGCGAGATGTCGCACCCCGGCACCACTCGCTTGACGCTCGAACCAGGTGAAAGAACGGAGATTCTCACAGGCATTGCCGGCGACCAGTTGGTGAATACTGCCGTCACCCAGGCCGACGTGGCGAAGTGTCAGCGAACAGAGATCCGTCAACAACGGGCTACTAAAAAGATCGGGTAACGATTTTGTACGATTGGTCAGCGCCACCCCCAGAACACCGGCCCGCGCGAACCATTCGATTGCGGTGCGCTGCATCTTCGGTCGCAGGAACTCCGCCATCCCAAAGAGCAACTCGCGAATCATCCCACGCTCAAGCGAGTCACGCGCGACATAACACGTTGTGGCAAGCGGCCCAAGCCACTTGTCGGCGTGCTGCTTCACCAGTTCGCGTTCCCGCACGCGCAACTGGACAAAGCGAGCGCGCTCTTCAACCCCCCGAGCCAGTTCACATTGAATTCGGATCAACTCCGCCCGAGGCGCTTCCCCCTGTTCTTCCAACCAATCGGCGAAGACGAGGCGAGGCCCGTCGTCCTCGGGGGTCTGCACAATGGAACGTACAAAGCTTGCGTGTGTGTTCATCTCGCAGTCGTCACACAGGGACAGCGGTTGCCTCGACGACCAGGGAGTTCAATCAGGGTGATCGCCTTGCAATCGAGTGAGAGATTAGCAACGACAAAAGGCGTGGCCGATTGGTGACACAAGGTCCATCGACCACGCCTCACAAGGAGAGACCGCACGCCTGTTCGAAGGTCAACCATCTTTTCCCTGAAGAAGAGATGGTGTCTCGCACAGACACTTTTATTCTAGCACCGACATCAACTGTCATGCAAGGAAACCCAGAGCAAGACCCCGCTGCCCAGAAGACTATTTCCGCCGTTTGAAATAGAACCCGGGAGCAGCGTATTCGCTGGCTGCCCGCGACGGTCGTTCGCCCGTGACCGCGATCAACTCCCATCCCTCGGCACCGAGCTTGTTCAACTCCCTGGTCTCCAGTTTGTCGTGGGAAACGAGATATTCCCACTTGGGTGCGGCGGGCCCCTCGGCTCGTTTGGGCGCCCCGGGCTCCGGTTTATCCTCCCCCGAAGAGCGTGGCACCACAATCCCCAGAGACACCACACCAAGCAACAATCCCAGACACGCCCATCCGATCCATTTGCTCATTGACGGATTCTCCCAGCGGTTAATTCTTCGAGCGTCGAGTCCGAAAGGAGCACCCCACACGATGCAGAGAAGTTCGCCCCCGTGAAGTGTGAGCGTTTGAAAACGTTTGTCGATCGTACCAGGACAGGTCGTGCTGTCAAGGGAGTGACAAGGTTGTTACATTGTACCCTGGAGCGAGTTCCTCACACTGAGGCAGGGCTGACCGCCAATCGAACGAGTGGAATCCCGCGCCGGACGATCACCTCCGAGCCCTCTGCGACAAATGCCGAACTGGGCGGGCTCGACAGATACGCAACAAACTCCGGAGCATACAGGTCCTGCACCGCGCATTCAAAGTGCGAGTGTTCCGTTCGCCACACGCGCCAGGGCGGATGCTCCACCCCGTATTCCATCGTGGTGCCGTCGCGCTGCGCCGCATAGCCGTAGTAGTGCTCGGTGATGAACGACTCTTCGGAACCGGGGTCCGCATATTTCGGCGTTCCCGTCGTCTCCGCAGCCAGCCGATTCCACCGCTCCGCGTGCCACCACTCGTAACTCATCATCCCGGGGTCGGGTCGATCTGAATCTGGGATCACGAGATGGTGTCGCATGGGCATCGAGACATACTTCTCGTTGTAAAGCGTTCGCGCCACCCAGGCGATCATGAAGCGCGGGACGATCTCCTTGACAAACACCACTCCGCGCCGCCAGCCGTCTTCCGCGCGGCGTCGCACATAGAAGCGCAGATTTACCTCGTCGAAATGACGATGAAACGGGATCGGCATCCCGAGCACGCGGGTGTTCAGGAATCGAAACCCGACCATGCTCACAAAGGTCTTCCCCTCCCAGCTATCGAGTTCTGTCCCGTTGGGCACATACGGAGCCAGAATGCTCGGATCGACCTGGTAATTCAGCATCACAAGGTAGCGCCACTCGGCGCGCAGAAACACCCCTGGTTTGCCACTCATGGTTTGTCCCTCGTTGCTCCAGCCAGGCGGAGTTGCCCCGACGCGCTGCCAATGACTGGCATTTGCTGGTCCTACGTGATAGAACGCGAGAACTCTCTTTCTTGTACCGTCGCCTGGTCAGCCGAGCAACCAGGAAAGCGCAGCGAGGATTTCCCAATGAGTCCATCCCATCGACTACTGATCGTGCTGCTACTGGGAGGATGGGGAGCGTTGGCACGGGCGGCCGACGCTCCAATCATCCCCCCGGGCGCCAGGGTGGAGAAACTCTGGGGCGAGGGAGAATTCACCGAAGGTCCCGCCCACGGTCCCGACGGCTGTATTTACTTCTCCGACATCGGCAATCGCATCATGAAGTACGACCCCAGCACCGGGAAAACCACTGAGTACCGAAAACCAAGTGGCCGCGCGAACGGTCTGGATTTCGATCCGCAGGGGCGCCTGGTTGCCTGTGAAGGAGCCAACACGGGTGGAAATCGCCGCATCACTCGTACCGAGAAGGATGGCAAGATCCGGGTCCTCGCCGAGAAATTCGCGGGCAAACGCTTCAACAGTCCCAACGATCTCACCATCGATACCCAAGGACGCATCTATTTCACCGATCCACGCTATGTGGGCGAGGAACCGCGCGAACTGAAGCAGGAGAGCGTCTACCGGATCGATCCGAATGGCAAGGTGACACGAATCATCGTTGAGGTGGAGAAGCCGAACGGAATCATCCTCTCTCCCGATATGAAGACGCTTTATCTGGCCGAGAACAACCCCACGGGGAAACGTCTCCTCCTGGCCTATCCTTTGAAGGAGGACGGCAGCGTGGGACCGAAGAAGATGCTTTATGATTTTGGCAAGGATCGCGGGATTGACGGGATGTGTGTCGATGCCAGCGGGAACATCTACGCCACTGCTGGTACAGGGAAGACCGCCGGGGTGGTGATCTTCACTCCCGAAGGGAAAAAGCTCGGCTTCATCCCCACTCCCGAGGTGCCCAGCAACTGCGTTTTTGGCGGCAAGGATCGCAAAACGCTCTACATCACCGCGGGTAAATCGCTTTATCGGATCAAACTGAACCAACCCGGGTTCGCGGTCTACTGGCCCGAGGGCAACTAGGTAGACGAATCTCCTCAAGCGATCTGCTTGCTCCCTGCCCCTGATCCTTCCACGCAAGGGATGGATCAGGGGGTTACTGGAAGAGCACCTTAACGCGCCTCGTGTTTTCGCAGCAACATCCACTCCAGTAACCAGATCAGCGTGGCGAGACACTGATCGTTCTGATCGCGACCGGCGGCAAACTCCGACAGCATCACCCCGGCCACCCGTTCCGACCAGAGTGTCTCCAGAGCGGCGAGCAACTGCAGCGGCGCCAGACCAAAAGGCACCGGTTGCGCGACGGCGGGGAAATGCAGCGGATCGAGCACATCGCAATCGATGTCGATCCAGACCCGTCCCGCCGTCTCGGCGAGTTGACAGATTGTTTTCCATGACTTCCCGTTTTGAACGAGTTCCAGAGTTGAGCAGGTTGTTTGAAAGGTTTTTGTAATGTGGTCCTCGGGCATCAGCAGGTCGCGATGGCCGATGTTCACCAGGCGCGGTAACTGCTCCTCGGCGTGCAGGAGGAAATTGCCGTGAGAAAGCTCCTCGGTGCAATCGCCGAAATGCTGAATGTCCAGATGCGCGTCGAACTGAATGATCAGGTCATCTGGGTGGCGCGCCCCCACTTCCTCGTACACTGGCAAGACCCCCAGATGGTTGCCTGTGAGCCAGATCAGGAAATCGCCCCGAGCCAGAGCGTGCCGCACCACCTTCCGTCCCTGGCGTCTCCAGTGCTGATAATCGTCCAAGGTCTCAAAAACGAAGCGGCGAACCTTGAGTTGACCCATGTACGCCTGGGCGCGGGTCGGTACGGTTTCACGCCGATTATCCGCCACCACCTCGCGCAGCGCCTCTTCCAGCACCCCGACTCCGTCGGCGGTTCCACTGCTCCCGAAGAGATCAAAAGGGAAGAAGACAAGCGTGGTGGGCATGGTCTGTCACTCCTTGGATGAGGGATTCGTACAATAACGACCTGAGCTGCCAGCACGAAGCACCCTACGGGGCAGGATAGCAAGGCGAACGCACCCAGAAGAGGGGTCGAGGTGATGCAAGGTTTACAGGATTATTACATCGCAACCGGGGCGGTGGTTCGCGGTGACGTGGTTCTCTCACCTGGGGTCAATATCTGGTTTGGCTGTGTGGTTCGAGGCGATCTGGCGCAAATTACCCTGGGGCCGCGCGTCAACTTGCAGGACGGCTGCATTGTCCACACCGATCACGATGCCCCGCAGCAGATCGAGGAAGGGGTGGTGGTGGGCCACCGCGCCGTCCTCCACGGTCGCCGCATTGGGCGCGATACGCTCATCGGCATGGGCGCCTTGCTTCTTTCCGGCTGTGAAATCGGCGAGGGCTCGCTGATCGCTGCGGGAACCCTGATCACTGAAAACCGCAGAATTCCCCCGCGTTCGGTGGTGATGGGGGTGCCAGGGAAGGTGATTCGCGAGGTGACCGACGAGGAATTGCGTCGCACCCAGGCGATCGCCGCGCACTATCTGGAAATGGCCCAACGCCATGCCCATGGGGCCTTTCCTCCACCGTGGGAGAAGAACCCCGCCTGAACCCTCGCGCCTGCGCGGTGCCTGCTTTCCCAGGCCGCCAGTTTGCGCGTCGTGTGAATCAGGACAACGATCCGAGGCACAAGCGGAAAGGCAATCCCTCTGCGGAGCCAACCGATTCTGAAGAATCGGTTGGCTCCGCAGAGGCTTCGCCCTCGCAGAACGCCATCCCCTCCCTCGCCGAGATGGAAGCGTTCCCCACGCGGCCAGTCCCATGCAAGGAGGGACGAGGCTCCCTCGGCTCGCTCAGAACTGGTCGAGCCAGAAATGGAACCCGCGATAATACTTTTGCGGTTCCCACAACTCATAGCGCCAGTGCGGTTCACGGAAGGGCGGATAGGCCATGTACGCAGGTGGCGGTTGATAGGGCGAACCCTGCGCTTCGGGCCACTTCGGTCCTTGCGAGGGCCAGTAATTGTGGGGGAAGTAGTAGTGAGGGTAGTAGTAATACTTGTTGAGATTGTACGTGGCGGGTTGTTGTGCCTGGGCCGAGGAATCGGGACTGAGCCAGAGCGCTAGCCCGAGCATCCCCCCCAGCACAACCAGTAACAGTCGTCGCTCCATCGCAATCCTCCTGACAGATGGACAGCGTCCGGCTGTCCTCCTTCTCGAAGTCCTGCCCAAGTGTAGCCGATAATCCCTCCTCTGGAGACGCCGGCAACCTCCTTCGCGAGTAAAACAACCCTTCGGAGATGGGTCTGTACGTTCTGGGAAAGCCTTGTCTGTTCTGTCAGAGAAACCCCCGATGGAAAATCCTCTCTTGCCGGAGAATCCTCTTGTCACCCGCTATGCCAGCCGAGCGATGGCGGAACTCTGGTCTCCCCAACAGAAGTTCAGCACCTGGCGACGGCTCTGGGTCGCACTCGCCGAGGCGGAATATGAACTGGGAATGACCACGGCCGATGGGACCACTCCGCGGATCCGCCCCGAGCAGATCGCCGAACTCAAGGCCCACCTCGACGACATCGATTTCGACCTGGCGGCCAAAAATGAAACGCGCCTGCGCCACGATGTCATGGCCCACATCCACACTTACGCCGAGCGCTGTCCCGGGGCCCGCGACATCATCCACCTGGGCGCCACCTCCTGTTTTGTCACCGATAATACCGATCTTCTTTTACTCCGAAGCGGCCTGAAGTTGCTCCGCGATCGCCTGGTCGGCGTACTCGATGCCCTCGCCTCCTTCGCCTGGCGCTGGCGCCACTTGCCCACGCTCGGCTACACCCACTACCAGCCAGCTCAGTTGACCACTGTCGGCAAGCGGGCCACTCTCTGGTGCTACGATTTTCTCCTCGATCTGGAGGAACTTGACCACCGCCTGGGCACCTTGCGCTTCCGAGGCGCGAAGGGGACCACGGGCACCCAGGCCAGTTTTCTCAGCCTCTTTCATGGGGATCATGAAAAGGTGCGAAAACTCGATCAGCTGGTTGCCCAGAAGATGGGATTCCCGGTCACCTATCCGGTCACGGGTCAGACGTACCCACGGAAGGTCGATAGCCAGATTCTCGATACCCTCTCGGGATTGGGACAAACCGCGCACAAGTGGGGGATGGATTTGCGCCTCCTGGCCCACGACCGCGAAATCGAGGAACCGCAGGAAAAAGAACAGGTCGGTTCCTCTGCGATGGCTTACAAACGCAACCCCATGCGCGCCGAGCGGATGTGTGGCCTGAGCCGCTACCTCAGCACTTTGACCGTCAGCGCTGCCCAGACCGCCGCCACGCAATGGTTGGAACGCACCCTCGACGATAGCGTCAACCGCCGCCTCACCCTTCCGCACGCCTTCCTGACCGCCGATGCCGTTCTGAACGTCGCTCTGAATCTTGCCAATCGTCTCATCGTCAATGAAGAGGTGATACGGTTCCACGTGGCGGAGGTTTATCCTTACATGGCCACCGAGAATATTCTCATGGCAGCCGTGGCACGGGGAGGC
Organism: Planctomycetota bacterium; assembly: GCA_029777335.1. Taxonomy (GTDB): domain Bacteria; phylum Planctomycetota; class Planctomycetia; order Gemmatales; family Gemmataceae; genus JAKOSN01. The sequence goes on along the minus strand of JAKOSN010000038.1, from coordinate 46,770 downwards.
GATCGGCAACAACTGCACGAGGCGATTCGGCAGCACAGCCACGCCGTCACCGAGGCACGCAAAAAAGGCGCGCCTGGCAACGATTTGCTGGCGCGTCTGGCGGAGGATCCGGCGTTTGCGGCGCTGGCACTCACCGAAAAGGAGATGCGCCAGGTCGCAGATGAAAACGCCCTGACCGGACGGGCCCCTCAGCAAGTGGAGGAGTTCATCGCCGATTATATCGATCCGGTACGTTCACGATACCGAGAACTCGGTGGCCAAACAACAGAACTGCGGGTCTAGGCGGTTGCACGGCGACTGATTGACAGCACGGGATGGTTTCCCACAATAGAAAGCAGTGGTGTCATCCGAGCCACACACCCCAGGGTACGGTCTCTCACGGAGGAACTCTCATGGCCCAGGAACACGACGACCGCGTCCTCGCCGAACTGGTTCTCATCCGCAATCTGCTGATCTTTGTCTCGGGCGTGATGGGGTTCTTTCTGTTGATCTTTGCGCTGGCGTTTCTCTTTAGCAGCTAGAACACCCACTTCGCCCAATGGCTGCTATCCGGGATCTCCCCGAAAGGAGATCCTCGAGGATGGTTCGCCCCTCCTCTTACCGTGGAGACTGTTTCTTCCATGTTCCGTTCTCTCTCCCTTGTTTGTGTCCTCGCTCTGCATGTTGTCACCGCACACGCAGATGAACGACTCAAGGAGATCGCCTGTCGCTCTGTGCACCTCCAGTATCCCGCCCCGGAAGGGGTGGCATTTTACAACGAGGTGACTGTCGATCGGTCCGCGGAGGGAACCTACTTCATGGTGTGTGGGTTTCATCAGGGATACTTTGGCATTCAGGAACTGGCCAACGGGAAGAAACTGATCCTCTTTTCCGTGTGGGATCCTGGCAACCAGAACGATCCGAAAAAAGTCCCGGAAGACCAACGCGTCAAACTCCTCTCCAAGGATGAGGCGGTACGCACTGGTCGCTTTGGCAATGAAGGCACAGGCGGACAAGCGTTCTTCGATTACAACTGGAAAGTCGGCGAAACCTATCGCTTTCTGGTGACTGCCCAGGCGAAGGAGAAGCGAACCGAGTTTGCCGGCTACTTCTATCTTCCAGAGAAAAAGGAGTGGAAACACCTCGTTACCTTTTCCACGCTCACGGGGGGGAAGGTGCTTGGTGGCTACTACTCGTTTATTGAGGATTTCCGACGCAACCGGATCTCGGCGACCCGGGAGCGCATGGCCCACTTCGGGAATGGCTGGATCAAGACAAAGGAAGGGCAGTGGATCGCGTTGACACGCGCGCAGTTCACCGCCGATCGCAACCCAGTCACCAACATCAACGCCGGGATCGACGGGGGACGCTTTTTCCTCGCCACCGGTGGAGAAACCCGGAACACCGGAACGCGCCTGCGTGACATGATGAATCGCCCCCCCAGCGACATTCCGCATCTGCCAACAAAGAAGTGACCCCGGCGTCCCTTCCCCAGTGCCCCTGCCACACCAATCGATCGGACCGGAGTCCAACGATGCGACCGTTCTCGCCACGCCCCGCAGCCGCCTGGCCAGGGTTTTTGCTTTGCGCCGTGATGGGCGTTGTCCTTGGCCTTGGGGCCTACACCGCACGCTACGCCGAGGGAACCTCCTACCTGAGCAACGATCCCAGGGCATGTGTGAATTGCCACATCATGCGCGACCAGTACGATGGTTGGCAGAAAGCAAGCCATCATGGGGTCGCCACCTGTAATGACTGCCACACCCCGCACGATTTTATCGGCAAGTATCTCACCAAGGCGGAAAGCGGCTACCACCACTCCAAGGGCTTTACGCTCCAGGATTTTCACGAACCGATTCAGCTCAAACCCCACAGTGCCGAGATCCTGCGCGCGAGCTGTGTCTCGTGCCACAAGGAATTCCTCCACGACGTCCTCGGGCCACACCAGCAAGGCGACAAGGCGCTTGATTGTTTGCATTGCCATGCACGCGTTGGTCATGGCCCCACCCGCTAAAAGTGACTCTCTCGCTCCCCGGTCCAGAAAGGGTTCTCGCACATGGCAGATCCAACTCCTCCCGCCACCCCCCGGCGGTTTCCCCGCTGGCTTTATCTCCTCACTCTGCTGGGGACGGCCGTCGCCACCTTCTTCCTCACTGCCTTGCTGCTCAACATTCAGGAACGCAAACAAGAAGGCCTCCAGAAGGTCTTTCGCGTGGTTGAGTTGGACGAGAACACCATCGACCCCGCCATCTGGGGCCAGAACTACCCGCGCCAGTACGACAGCTACAAACGCACCGTCGATACTGAACGCACGCGCTACGGGGGGAGTGAGGCGTTTCAGAAACTCGACGACGATCCGCGCTGGCGACGCATCTTTGCCGGCTACGCCTTCAGCATTGATTATCGCGAGGAGCGGGGCCATGCCTACATGCTCTCCGATCAGGATGAAACCGAACGGGTAAAGAAGTTCAAGCAACCCGGCTCCTGTCTCCACTGTCATGCCTCGATCATCCCCGCTTACCGCGAGAAGGGGAATGGCGACGTGATGAAGGGGTTTGAAGTCGTCTGCGCCATGCCTCTGAGTGAGGCCCGCAAGCTCGTCTCGCATCCTGTGACCTGCCTCGATTGTCATGATCCCAAATCGATGGAACTACGTGTCACGCGCCCGGGTTTCCTCAATGGCATTAATGCCCTGGCGCACAGCGAGGCCCCCCTGCCCCATCTGCCCAGCATTGAACGCTGGCGCAAGCAGAAATCGAAGTCGCGCTATGACCCCAACACCGAGGCGTCTCGCCAGGAGATGCGCAGTTTCGTGTGTGGGCAGTGCCATGTGGAGTATTACTTCAAGGGCGAGGGGAAAGTGGTGACATACCCCTGGCACAAGGGGCTGCGCGTGGAACAGATCGAGGAGTATTACGAGGGCGAAAAGATGGCCGACGGCCAACCGTTCCGCGACTGGATTCATGCGGAAACGAAGGCTCCCGTGTTGAAAGCCCAGCACCCCGAGTTCGAGATGTGGAACCAGGGGATTCATGCACGCAGCGGCGTGGCCTGCGCCGATTGTCACATGCCCTATATCCGCGAAGGAGCGATCAAGGTGAGCGATCATCATGTTCGCAGCCCCTTGCTGAACATCAATCGCGCCTGCCAGGTCTGCCATCCCTACCCCGAAACCGAGATCCTCGCCCGCGCCAATGCCATCCAGGATCGCACCAAGAAGCTCCTCGATCGAGCCACGGCGGCGAGCGTGGAGATGATGGATGCCATCAAACTGGCGCGCATGAACAAGGTCCCCGAAAAACGCCTTGCGGAGGCGTTGAAACTCCATCGCGCGGCCCAGTGGCGTCTCGATTTTGTCGCCGCCGAAAACTCCATGGGCTTCCACGCGCCCCAGGAAGCAGCCCGTATCCTGGCCGAATCCATCGATCTGAGTCGGCTCGCCCAGATCGAGGCCATGCGACAACATCCTTAACCGTCGAGCGCACGCATGAGTAATCCAACGGCTGGAGCACGACTGCCAAACCGAATTGCGCTGGTGACCGGGGCCGCTTCCGGCATTGGCCAGGCGACCGCCACCCTTCTGGCGCACGAGGGCGCCAGGGTGGCACTCGCTGATATCGACACCGAGGGAACCGCGCGCACCGCGGAGAGCATCACCGCCGCGCGCGGCATCGCTCATTCGTTCCGGCTCGATATTACGGCTGAAAACGACTGGGAGGCCATTCTCCAGGCGATTCACGCCCGCTGGGGACCGCTGGATATTCTGGTCAACTCGGCCGGGATCGCCGCTGCCTGTCCCGTCGCGGAAATGTCTCTGGCAGAGTGGCGCCGCGTCCTTGCCATCAACCTCGATGGCATTTTCCTCGGCACCCGTGCGGGGATTCGTTCGATGCGCACCCACAACAAGGGGAGCATTGTGAACGTCGCCTCCGCCTCCGGCATCAAGGCCAGCCCAGGAGCAAGTGCCTACTGTGCCAGCAAGGCCGCGGTCCTGATGTTTTCGCGCGCAGCCGCTCTGGAATGCCTGCACAATCAGGACAACATTCGCATCAACTGCGTCGCTCCCGGCGCGGTAAAAACCCCGATGTGGATGAAGATGCCCAACTGGGCCGAGACAGAAAAATCCGAGATGTGGCAGGCGTCCCGCGAGGTCGTCCCGAGCAAACGGTTCGCCACCCCAGAGGAAATCGCGCGCGCCATCCTCTACCTCGCCTCCGACGAATCGTCCTTTGTTACCGCCACCGAATTGATCGTTGATGGCGGCTATACCGCTTAACCACATGCGTTTAGGGGCAGAGGAGCGAAAGACAATACCACAACAAAAGCAGCGCCCGGGCGCTCCAACCGATTGTGCGAATCCAGTTCGTCCGCACCAACCGGGCGTGAATCTTCCGATCGAATTGTTGCGTCAGAAGAGTGTGGCAAGGCACCTGGAGCACCGCCGTGGAGATCCAGATGATTGCCAGCACCCCCAGCGCCACCATCAACCCCCAGACCGGCACCCCCGCTGGATGAACGCCAAGCAGCATCACCCCGGTAAAGACCTCGACGAGCATGGGAACAGAAACCACCCACGTGGTGCGTTGCGAATGGAGCACCTCGTAGCGCGGAAAGCGCGTGGTGTCAACCTCAGCGAACAGAGGGTAATGGACGACCTGGACAAACCAGATTAACCCCGTCATGAAGAGCGTGGCGCCCAGGTGAACCACAAAGACCGCCTCCGGCCATGGCGAATTCATACACGCCGCTCCTCAAGCGTTGTCCGCAGTCCGAGGAAAACCCATTTTAAGATCTTCATAGAATCAATATCACTTTTCAGATCTGGGAACAGCCGAGGAAGGCGAAGAGAGGGTTGCCAATGCCTCCAAAGCACGCGCACGAGCGCTGGCATGATCAACAATCGGGCGAGGGTAGGTCTGTCCCAGCTCCACCCCGGCAGCCGTGAGCACATCCGCGGGCGCCAGCCAGGGCTTGTGAATCCAGCGCGCCGGAAGGCGTGCCAGCTCAGGCACCCAATGCGCCACATAGGCTCCGACCGGATCAAAACGTTCTCCTTGCTGCACCGGGTTAAAGATGCGGAAATACGGAGCCGCGTCGGCCCCGCACCCTGCCGACCATTGCCAGCCCAGGGTATTGTTCGCCAGGTCCGCATCGACCAGCGTATCCCAGAACCAGCGTGCTCCCTCCTGCCAGGGAAGGAGAAGATCCTTGACCAGGAACGACGCCACCACCATGCGCACGCGGTTGTGCATCCACCCCGTGCTCCACAATTGCCGCATCCCTGCATCGATGAGCGGATAGCCCGTCCGCCCTCGTTGCCAGGCACGCAGCTCCCCCGGATCGCTCCGCCAGGGGAAGCGGGCAAACTCCCCCCGCAGAGGCGCCTCGGTGGTGTGCGGAAAGTGAAAGAGGAGATGATGGGCAAATTCGCGCCAGAACACCTCTTTCAAGTAGACTTCGGGACCAGACGGCATGGGCACCTGGCCGGCAAATCGCTCCTGAACCAGCTTCCACAGCCGGCGCGGACTGATTTCGCCATGATGCAGATGTGGCGACAAACTCGATGTGCTGGTCAAATCCGGACGATCACGCTCGTCCTTGTAGGATTTGATCGCTCGCGGCAAAAATGCTTCCAGCCGCTGGCGTGCGCCGGCTTCCCCGGGTGTCCAGCTTGCCCGCATTCCCCCCGCCCAGTCGATCGTCGGTTCCAGACGAAGTTCGGCCAGGGCAAGACTCGCAGGCCATTGTGGCGGCGCCGGCAGAGTCGTCGGCGCGGATCGGGGCTCTTCGGAGGTGAGGAGAGTACAAGCCTTGTAGAAGGGAGTGTAGACCTGATACGGCCCTCCCTGTTTGGTGCTTACCTGCCACGGCTCAAAGAGGAGGGCACTGTTAAAACTCGCCGTCTGGACTCCCTGCTGGCGCAACTGTGTTTTCACCGTTGCATCGCGAGCAATCACAGTTGGTTCATAGCGACGATTCCAGAAGACAGCGGAGGCTCCCGTCTCGCGGAGAACGGCCTGCAACGTCGCCAGTGCCTCGCCCGTGCGGAGGATCAGTCGCGAACCCAGTCGCTCCAGGGAACGTGCCAGTGCCGTCAGCGAATGATGAAGCCACCAGCGACTCGCCGATGCGGGGGCCCACGGACCTTCCTCCTGGGGACTCCAGATGAACAGAGGGATCACGGCCCCTCGTCGGGCAACTGCCGCCAGCAGCGCGGGGTGATCATCCAGTCGCAGATCCTGGCGAAACCAGACGATGCTAACCGTCATCAGTGCTCTTCCACCCCTTTCCCTGGCTGCGCTATTGACAGCCGAAGCGGCGCCCGATCCCCAGAGGGCGCCATTTTCATTGATAGAGCGAATGGACCCAGCTTTTTCAACTTTCGAGCCTGGTCAGCAAGCGTTTTTTTTACCCAGGGCACCTCCTAAGTCCTTGTCTGATCAATGCCTCCCCGCTGCGTAAAGAGCCGCCTTGACGGGTGCACCCAGCAAGGGTAAGATCCGCCCAACTTCTGAGTGATGCACCTTGGACAACAAACAGTCCTGAAAACGCCTGACGGGACTGATGCCCGCTAAAAGAAGGATCTTTTCCGGGTATGTACGTTTCCGTGCCACGCACCCATGGATGGGTTCCTCTCTGGTTCTCCCTCCCATGTTGAGCGAACGAAGCGCTCACGGTGTGGTGGTCAGAACACCGGCCAAGGTGAATCTCTTTCTGGAAGTCCTGGGCAAACGACCCGACGGCTACCATGACCTCGCCACGTTGATGGTCACCGTGGGTCTGTACGATACCCTGGAATTCAAGGAGGAATCGACTCAGGCCCTGCGCCTGCACCTGGCGGACATTCCTGACCAGACCGGAAAGAGTAGTATTCCCGATCTTTCCACGGGCCCCGACAACTTGATTGTCCGCGCCGCCGAACTGCTACGTCAACGGAGCGGATGCGGTCACGGTGTGCAGATCACCCTGCACAAGCGCATTCCGATGCAGGCCGGTCTGGCAGGTGGTTCCTCGGATGCCGCCGCCACGCTGCTCGGCCTTAATCGGCTCTGGAGGCTGGGACTCCGTCGTGAGGAGCTGGCCCGGTTGGGCGCGGAACTCGGTAGCGATGTGGCGTTCTTTTTCGCCGCCCCCGCGGCCTGGTGTACCGGTCGCGGCGAGATCACCACGCCCTTGCAACCTGGCAGGTCGCTCTGGCTGGTGCTGGTCTGTCCGCGACAGGGGTTATCGACCCCGGCCGTTTTTCGGGCGCTTCGCGTGCCCGAGCAGCCCCTGGATGGCCAGGCCATGTGCGAGGCCTTTGTTCGCGGTGATCTGCAAGCCATCGCCCGGAATCTGCACAATCGCCTGCAGCCCGTGGCTGAACAGTTATGTCCACTCCTTGTGGACTGGCGTCATCGTCTGGAGCGCACCGCCCCGTTGGGGTGTTTGATGAGTGGCAGCGGCACAACCCTCTTCGCGCTTTGTCGCGACCGTGCCGATGCACATCGCGTGGTGCGCCAGCTTGGTTCAGACGCGTCCGGTGCCGATGCACCCCGCGTGTTGATCGTTGGTAGTTGCTTTTGAGTGTGCCACAGAAAAAAGGAGAACAACTGTGGTCATCACCGAAGTCCGTATCAAGCTCATGGAAGACAACAACGAAAACGAACGTCTGCAGGCTTTCTGCTCGGTGACGTTCGATGACGCCTATGTCGTCCGCGACCTGAAAATTATTGAGGGGACGAAGGGTTCCTTCGTCGCCATGCCCAGCCGCAAGTTGACCGATCGTTGCCCCCAGTGTGGCAGCAAGAATCATTTGCGTGCCCGCTTCTGCAATCAGTGCGGCTGCAAGCTCGACGAGGATCGGGCCACCCGAGATGCCGACGGCCGCGTCAAGTTGCACGCGGATATCGCGCATCCGATCAACTCCGCTTGCCGCGAAGTGATCCAGAGCGCCGTCCTCAAGGCGTTTTATCAGGAAAAAGAACGCTCCAAGCAGCCCGGCTACGTCTGCACCTATGACGACTTCGATAGCGACTATGACGGGCCCGCCACTTATACCCAGGTCGTGAGTGAAATGGGCGCTGCACGCGGTTATCGCACCTCCAGCGCACACTCCTCACGCACCAACCAGGTGCAGGAAACCGCCACCCGCGAAGGGAAGCAGACGGATAATTTCGGCGCCGGGATCTTCTAATCCCCTGCGTTGAGTTGTATCAACACGCCCAGGGAGCTTGCGAGCCCCTGATTCACTGGGATCAGGGGCTCCTCTTCCGTTCATTCCATTCCTCATCTGCAAATGCACAAGCCTCGCGCTTTCCCTCTCGTCCCTACCTCGACGGTGACACTCCCCTGTCCCCTCACTTCAAATACTTGTTGAGAAAAGCCACCATCTTCGGGTAAGCATCGAGGCGATTCTTGAGCCGCGCCAGCCCGTGCCCTTCATCCTCGTAGCGCAGATAATCCACGGGAATCGACCGCTTCTTGAGCGCGGCCACGATCTGTTCCGCCTCGCCGATCGGGACGCGCGGATCGTTGGCGCCATGAATCACCATGATCGGACAGCGGATTTTATCCACATGATGAATCGGGCTGATTTTCTCGAAGAAGGCACGGTGCTCCTCCAGATTGCCATACTCCGCCGAGCGATGCGCACGCCGATAATCGCCGGTTTTCTCCAGGAAAGTGACGAAGTTGCAGATGCCCACCACATCGACCCCGGCCGCCCACAGTTCGGGGTAGTGTGTCACTGACGCCAGCACCATGAAACCGCCATAACTTCCGCCGAAGACCGCCAGCCGTTTGGGATCCCCCTTCTTCTGATCCCGCAGCCAGTGGGCGGCATACGCCAGATCGGCGACGGCATCCATCCGTTTGGTCGTATTATCCAGGTTGAGATAGGTCGTGCCATAGCCCGCCGAACCCCGCACGTTTGGCGCCAGGATCGCATACCCACTTTGCAGGAAGAACTGAAAGAGCGCATTGAACGTGGGTCGATACTGGCTCTCGGGTCCCCCATGCGGATAGACGATCACGGGCGGCAAGCGCCCCTCGCTGGGCCGAGCCTCCTCCGGCGGAAGATAAAACCAGGCAGGGATCTGGCGTTTATCGAACGTGGGGTAATGGATGAGTTCGGGCACAACAAAACGATCCAGCGGAACGCCGGCGGTCCCTGCCCTGGTGAGTTGCCGCACCGCAGCCGTTTTTTTCTCCTCGCCCTTCGCCGGAGCGAGATCCCAGAGCCAGACGTTGCTGTTGTGTCTTGGTCCGCTCAGAACGAAGGCCAGGCGCGAATCATCGCGCGCGAATGTCATGCCGCCGATCACGCCCAGAGGCATCTTTGGAGTCGGCACGAGCTTCATCGCTCGCAGATCGCGCAGGAAGAGTTGCGACTTTCCATCGAGGTTAACCCGCCAGGCCAGCCAGCGTCCTTTGGGAGAAGGGAGGACAGACTCCACCTCGTGATCCGGCGTTTCCAGATAGGTGAGCTTGCCACTGTCGCGATCGATCCGGGCCAACCCCGCCAGGTCACGCCCCTGGGCAGTGCTGGTGCAGTAAATTGACTTGCCATCCGCCGCCCAGTGGGGATGGTGATACTGCACCTCGCCCTTGTGCGCGGTCAGCGCTTTGACCTCGCCCGTGGCCACCTCGACCAGGAATAGATTCTGGTTGAAGTTTGATTCGGTATGAATCACCAGAAGGTACTTGTCGTCGGGAGACCAGCCAACGGAAGTGTAATAGCCGCCTGGGCCCTTCCGCAACAGTTTCGCTTCCTGCGCGCCGATTTTCTGGATGTAGAGATCGAACCGACTCGGGTTGGCGCGGTTGGCGCTGAAGGTAATCCACTGGCCGTCGTGACTCCAGCCGCCAAAGTTGTGCACCGCCCGGGGATACCGCGTCAGGTCCTCGGTGGTCCACCCGTCCCCCAGGCCATGCTCGGATCTCTCCAGACTGAAGAGGCGATGGAGTTGGGTCCGTTCATTCCCTCCACTATCGATGCCAAACAAGATCTCCGGTTGGACCGGATTGTAGGAAGCGCTCTGAATGCGTTCGGACTGGTAGGTGAGCTGGGTTGGCCAGCCCCCCTCCACGGGCACCTGCCACAGCTGATTGACCCCGGTTGTGTTGCTGAGAAACGAGACGAACCGGCCATCTGGAGAAAAACTCGGATCGGAGGCCGACTGAATTTGCAGGTAGCGCGCGAGCGGAATCGTAACAGCCATGAGGAACCTCATTCGCAGGGCCGCAGAATCTGAAGGGAGATTCTACCACTGCCGCGCCAGGAGTTGGCAAGTCTTTTCATGTCCTTGCGCTGTTCGCCGCGCCGTCGTGTGGTAGACTGCATCTTCACGAATCTGCACAGGAGGGTGAAGGGATGAGTATCGTCCAGACGATCACCGGGCTGGCACTCCGCCAGGTGATGGGCGAGGGCGCCGAACATGTCATTCGCATGCTCGAAGATCGAATGACCGACCACGGTCAGCGCCTGGTTCGCGCCTTGCAGCAAAGCAACGAGCGCGCCTGGCGGGCGCTGGAAATTGCGCTGGCGGGCGAAACACTCTGGAATCGCTTTGATCGTGCCGATGAACGCATCTTTCGTCAGCAAATTCGGACGTTTCTTGAACTGATCCCTCTCCCATTGTTAACCGGCAAGGCAGAATTTCGTCGCCGCTGTCTGCGTGACTTGCAGTCGGCACGCAAGCAAGCGCTCCTTGGTGGCGCCTTGCAACCCGAGGAGATCCGCGCCAGCGTGGGCCCCTTTGCAACCAGCACCGATCCGCAGGAACTCGTCAAGGTTGAACAGGCCTCGCTGCAAACGATCGTCGCCACGCTCCAGCAACAAGGGTTTCCGGATCTCGCCCATCTGCTCGCGCAGGATGCGCGCCCCGAGCAATCGCTCCTGATCGTGGCGGTTCGCTACTTCTTCCGCCGCGAGGTGGAGGCCGATTCGGCCCTGGCTCGGGGACTGATCTTTACCCACGTGCAGGAACTCAGCCATGCCCAGGAGGAGGGCTTCCAGAAGCTCGACACCGCCCTGCATCACCATGGTCAACGGATCGAGGAAGCACTCGGCAACGTTCTGGAAGCGGTCCTCGATCTCCAGGCCGAGATGAAGCAGCAGATGCACCATCTGGGCCAGCAGATGAAAAGCGATTACGAGAATTTGCACGATCAGGTGCGCCAGCTGGTGGAACGCCTGCAGATGCAAGGCCGGCCCCTGCGCGCCGGCGATAGTCTCTGCCTGCACAATGAGCGTGAGTATCAGCTGGTGAAGCAACTTCTGGAGACGTATCGGAAACTACCCGAGGAAGAGCAACGCAACTCGCCCGCTCTGCTCAATGGCCTGGGAAAACTCCAGGTCGCGGTGGGAGAATTCACCGGGGCGCACGACTCCTTCGCTCGGGTCGCCACAGTGACAGGGGATCGTCCGGCCCAGGCCGAGGCACGCTACAATGCCTACCGCGCCGCTCTGGAAGCGGGCCAGCTCGAGAGCGCCCTGGCCGAGCTGCGCCAGGCGCTCCAGCTCGATCCCGGACGTTATGCCCCGTTTCCACCCGACGATTACGATCCCCTGCGCATCCTTGGGGCGGGTGGGTTTGGAGTGACATTCCTGTGTCGTCATCGGCTTACTGGAGGCGAGGTAGCTGTCAAGGCGCTCGCCAGCGAAGGGCTGGAGCGTGATCTGGGCACCTTGTTGCAAGAAGCTGCCGCCCTGGAAACGTTGCGTCACCCCGCCATTATCCGCTTGCGCCACTGCGGCTTTGCCGACCCCGCTCGCACCCGTCCCTATCTGGTGATGGAGTATTTTCCGGGACCCACCCTGGAACAGTACGTTCAGCAGAATGGCCCACTTCCCCTGGACCAGGCCCTGAAGCTGGCGGCGCCGGTCGCTCATGCCCTCCAGGCGGCCCATCGCCACGGCATTCTGCATCGGGACATCAAGCCCGCCAACCTGCTCGTGTTGCGCAGTGAGGACCGCTGGGAAGTGCGGCTGATCGATTTTGGGCTCGCCCTGAAGCAGAGCCTGCTGGGCAACTCTCTTCAGGCAACCCAGCGCGGGCGCACCATCGTGGGGCAGAGTATCGCGGGAACTCTGGACTACGCGGCACCTGAACAACTCGGGAAACTCCCTGGAGCCCGCGTTGGCCCCCAGGCAGACATCTATGGCTTTGCGCGCACTCTCTGTTTCGCTCTCTTCGAGACCGCCGAGCCAACCTATCTCGATTGGCAAAGGCTGCCGCCGGCTCTGGCAGAGTTGCTCGCCCAGTGCCTGGTCCGCAAGCCGGAACAACGCCCAGGCGACTTCCGCGCGGTGTTGAATCGGTTGCAATTGATCCAGACCCAGGCGACCCCCGTTCGTCTCACCCCCCTGGAGGAAGAAAGCCCCCCCTCGGAGCGGATCGCTCCCCCGCTGGCGCCGGTGGTTGTGGACGATGAACCGTCTCTGGCACCGGTCGAACTCGCCGAGGAATCTCTCCCACCGATGCCCCGCCCGATCCGCCTCAGTGAAGAACGGCTTCTTTCGGTGTTACGGCGTTTTCAGGGCCAGGATGATCTCTATCTCGCCCCCAACATCCCTTCGCGCAAACTCGCCAACGCCTGTGTCTCCTGTGCGCTCCCTCCGGGAGAAAAGATCCTGGCGTTGATCGATAGCACCGTGTTCGGCTCCGCGCGCAACGCCCTGCTCCTCGGGCTGGAAGGAATTTACTATCACAACGACTGGACGAGCAAAAAAACAGGGGTGGGCGCGGTGCTCTATCGTGATTTTCCGCAACGCGAGTTCGTGCGCGATTCCTGGTCTGAAGTGGGGCTGGACTGCGGGCAGTTCTTCAATCGATCCGGTTCCAATGTGACCAGTCAAACCATCGTCGAGATCCTGAACGCGATCAAGGCCTTGATTGAGAAGATATAAACGATCGTTTTTATCAATCTTCACCCTGCTTCCATTCCACCCCCTGCATCCCTTCGAGCTGGTTTAACTCGGTGATGAGCGGCAAGGCAGAAACCCCTTTTCGCAGCTGCACACGATAGGTGAGATCGAGTGCTGCCCCCTGGCGCGCGGTGGTGGTCCCGATTAGATCCCACGTCTGAAAGTGCTTGGTGAAAACCTCGTCGAGCGCGGCCTGGGTGGGGCGTCCCATGCCAATGCGAATGATCAACCTCCCCATCTCGCGCAGCGCGTGGATCTCCCGCGGGCGAAAGGTCCACGCGGCCAGGGCAACCAGGGGAATCCCCAGGAGTGGCACGCGGATCGAATCCGCGCCAACTGCCATCCCCACCACCACGGCAAAGATGACAAAAGCCGTATCGCGCGTGTCCTCCACGACGGTACGGAAACGCACGATCGCCAGCGCTCCTACCAGGCTAAACGCCCGCGCCACACTGTCGCCAATGACGGTCGTGACCATGCTGATCAGCACCGTCAACAGCACCAGAGTGGCGACAAAGCTGCCCAATTGGGCACTTTGGCGATGATGGGTGAGCCGATAGATCCCGCCGACCACACAGCCCAGCGCCAGCGCCAGGACCAGCCGAACCGTGAGCACCCCGGCCGTGACCAGCTCCGCCCGAAATTCCTCCATCCACACAGGGAGCCAGAGCTGCTCCTCCAGATAGAGATGCAACCAGTGCATCAGCATTCCCCCCGGAGCACCTCGGGTGGATGACAGGAGGCCACACAGCGCCGGTATTTCGAGGCAGAACTCGGCATCAACACGAAATCCTGCAGTAGTTCCTTGAAGAAGGGGGGAAGCGCGGCACAGAACTTGAACTCGGTAATCACCTCGTTCTGCAGGAGTGGCACGCCATCCTGCACGTGTGGCACCTCCCAGTCGCACACGAGAATCCCGCGCGCCTTGCGGTCGAAGGTAAGACGAATGGGGCCATCAGGACTCACCCCCACGTAGGCGAGCCGTTCATAGACCACCGCACAGGTGGGTTGCAACTGACGCTCGCGCAAGCTGCGATGAAACCAGCTCGCGGACCAATCGGGATCCACGAAGGACTCGGCAAGGGTGGGGAGTTCGTGGGCGGCAAGGGCGGTCCGTCGCTTACTCACCCGATCGCCTTTCTTGGATTTGCGTTCCAGAAAGAGCAACTGGGCATCGCCGTAGCGGCGCAACCGGAATTTGCGACGCCGAAACGAAGGCGAGCGATGATAGACATCAAAACGCGGGGTATCGCAGTAAAGGGTCGTGGTGGTGTACGCTCCTCCCAGGGCCGGAACACCATGCGGATCCAGGTGCAAGCGCTTCTGCGCAACCCGCTGAATCTCCTGAGCCACCTGTTCGGAGACCAGGAACTTCAACTCATACGCTGAGGTTTCCCGATCGATCGGCTTGAACAGGGAAGGGGATTCGATCAGAAGCGACGTCACTGCTTCATCTCCTTGAGGGGGATGCGATTGCCCCACCGCTCGTGCCTGATCCAGTTTCCCCCCCATTCCCTCGAACGAGCGTGTTGGGGGAACGGAGGGCCCTCGGTCCTCGTTGGTGCATGCGCTGGCCGTTTTTTGTCCTTCGTGCATTGCTGCAAACACTCCCCTCTTGGCATCCCCCGCCCGGGGACAGCTGGTTGAGACAGGACCGCCCTTCAATCCCTTCCCTTGGAAACGAAGGTTCGGGGAGTGAGAACCCGAGCACCACGATGAACCAGATCAAGCGCATCGAGGTAATCGGCCAGGGTGAGTGCAATGGCGGGATAGCGTGCCAGAAACGCCCGGTGCGACGGGCATCTCCCTGCTTCCAGCTGGGACAGATAGTCCTTCACCGCATCGAGAAGCTGAGGATCTTCCTCAGCACAGACGAGTGGCAGCATCACACTTCTCCCAGGTGTTGGCGCAGACGACCCAGGGCGCGCATCCAGAGTTTCTCCACACTGTCCAGCGTTCGTCCCATCCGCCGCGCCACCTCCGGGAACGTTAACCCTTCCAGGTGACGCAACACCAGGACTTCCCGGTAATCCTCGGGAAGTTCCTTGAGTGCATCCGCGAGGATCACCGATTGTTCGCGTCGAACCGCCTGCTGGCTGGGCGAGCTGACCGGCGCCACCAAACAGCGTTCCAGCGCTGCCGAGGATCGATCGAAGTTCGCGGCCAGTTCCCGTTCCAGGCGGACATCGCGTCCCTGCGTCCCCAGGTAGCGGCGCAGCAGGTTGGCAATCGTCCCCGCCAGGATCTGGCGCAACCAGCAGACCAGTTGTCCCTCGGTGGTTCCCTGAAAACGCGGGAAGTGGCGATAGGCTTCGAGGTACGTCTCCTGAACGACGTCCGACGCATCGACCTTCCCCTGTAAGCGGTGGCCAATCTCCACACGGGCGAGAAGCCCGAGGTAATGGCGATAGAGGTCCAGGAGCGGACCGACACGAGAACCATCGCCCGCGCGAGCCTCTTGCAGGAGTTCTTCGACGTTGATGGTCATCCGTTCGCCCTTCGCGCTATCTTCATGAACAAATAGTAACGACACTTCAGCAAAGACCGCCGCGTTCAACGAAGTTTTTTTGCTGAAAAGGGAAGGTGCCTACGGCACGGAGGGCCGAACGCCCGACGAACCATCCTCGGTGTTCGCGACGTCGAGCAACTCACGCCACAGGGAGGTGGAGACATCGTGGGCAAACCCCGTGGCGATCTGCACCAGACATTCCTCCGGGGAACGCTGCCACAGACGGCTGAGAGCCATGGCGGCAATCGCCGGAGCACGACTCATGCCGGCACTGCAATAGACCAGGGTGGGAAGTCCTTCTTCCAGCAACAGCCGAGTGGTGGCGATGGCAGCACGCAACAGCGCCGGGGCATTCCCCGCCCCGTCCACGAGCGGGACACGGAGATAGACCAGCTCCCGGGACAGAGGCGGGGGCGTTTCGTTAAGAGCGAGATCGACCAGCGCCCGCACGCCCGCCTGATGGAGACTTTTCAGATCGCTGGCATCGCCAATATGACCAATCCAGAGCGCTCCGGGGATCACTTCATGCATCGCTTAGTTCTCCGCGGGGGCACCCTGCTGGGCTGCCAGACAGGCAGCATGCCCCAGGATTCGGTTTCCTCCCTGCAGCAAGGAAGCCGTCGGCGTCCATCCCTGCGCCAGCCGCACCTCCAGCAGTTCCTGGGCAGCGGGCCGATGGTCCCACACGGAGACCGCCGTCACCACACCCAGTCAGGTGATGTGATAACTCAGGTGCAGGGATTGCCGATAAGGAAACAGCAACTCGTGGCTATACTCGTCCTGCGTGATCAGGTCCTCCGGCACAAAGGCCGCATCCTGCCGCAGGAGCGCATCGATCACGCCTTTGATATTCCCCTCCAGCGGAACCGTCGCACGCACCTCCGCCCATTCTGCCTCGCTCAGCTTTGTGCAGTTCACAAGGGGAATTGCGACATTCATGAGACCCCCAGGGTCCAGGATTGTTGCGAACCCATTCCGGCACCGAATTTCCCGCCCGCCCGGCCAGCATCTCTGTATGCTAGATTCAACAAGTAGAGACTGCAAGATTACGTCCGCCGAGAACGCCTCGCCCGGCACCGTGTCGGGGTGTTGGAGACACCACGGTGAGTTTTCGTTGGTTTATTTACTACTGTGCGCTTTGTGGGGGTTGTGCCGCCTATCTGGGCTGGGCTCTGGGGCGGATGACTTCCTTTGAAAACGCCCTCGCAGTCGCTGGGGTCAAAGGATTCTGGCTCGGGTTGATGGTTGCTCTCACCCTGAGCATCATCGACGGCCTGTGGAACGGCTTCCTGCACCGCTGGCTTCGCTTTCTCCTCCCCATCGTACTGGCCGCGTTGGTCGGTAGCATCGGGGGATTCCTGGGTGGAGTCCTTGGGCAGCTCTTCTACGGCTGGCTCAACCTGTCGTTCTTTCTGATCCTGGGCTGGACCCTCACCGGGACGCTCATCGGCATTGCCCCGGCCGCCTTCGAACTCCTGGCCAGCGCCCTGGGACACACGGACAGCTCCGGAGCCCGCCGCAAGGCGCGCAATGGTCTGCTCGGCGGTTCGCTTGGCGGGCTGCTTGGCGGGGTGCTCTTTCTGGCGTTGCAGCACCTCTGGGACAGGATATTCAAGGGAAGGACCGAGACCCTCTGGAGCCCCAGTGCCACGGGCTTCGCAACCATGGGGATTTGCCTGGGGTTGTTGATTGCGCTGGCTCAGGTGATTCTGCGCCAGGCCTGGCTGAAGGTCGAAGTGGGCTTTCGCCAGGGGCGCGAACTGATGCTCTCGGGCGCGGTGACCACCATCGGGCGCGCGGAAACCTGCGATCTGGGGTTGTTCGGCGATCCCACGGTGGAGCGGCTCCATGCACGCATTGAAAAGCACGGCACCGGGTATCTGCTTTGCGATGCCGATACGCCGTCGGGGACCTTTCTCAACGGCAAGCGTGTGCTTCAGCCAAACCCACTGCGCGCGGGCGACCTCATCCAGGTCGGCAAATGTCAGCTGCGCTTTGGGGAACGCGAGCACCACCGATCAACCTGAGCCCTTAATGGATTTTTTCGATCCTTAAACAATTCTGTTTCAAAAACTCCTCGCATTCCGGGCGCGTGAACACCCCGGTCGTCGTGCCCACCGCCTGGACACAGCTGGCACCGAGGGCGCTGGCCAGGAGCAAACACCCTTCCAGATCGCGGTTCTGCAACAGTCCACTGATATAGCCGGCGGCAAAGGCATCGCCTCCTCCGCTCCCATCAACAAATGGCACCTGAAACGTGCCGACCCGCCATTCTCCCTCATCGCTCACCACCACGGCGCCTGCCTGGCCCAGGGTAATGATCGCCACGCGCACTCCCAGCTGATGAAAACTCCGCGCCTGCTCCAGCGGATCTTTTTTCCCGGTAATCAGCTCGGCCTCGTGGTTGTTGGGCAAAAACACCTCGACGTGGGGTAACAACTTCCTCAGTCGCGCCAGGTAGTCCGCCGGCCCCGGCGTGACCACATCGAGCACGGTCTTGACCCCCTGGAGACGCGCCACCGCGAAGACCTCTGCAAGTTCTTCTTCGAGCAACGACTCCATCAGCAAATACCCCCCCACATAGAGCACGCGCGCCTTTTCCAGCGCTGCCGTGGGGAGGTCGGCTGCCTTGAACTCGGCATTGGCGCCGAAGCTGTGGATAAAGCGCCGATCCTCGCCGGTGACATTCACGATCAAGGTCTGGCTGGTATCGACCCCCGGAGACGTCTGGAGAAACCCGACATTCACCCCCTGAGCGCGCAGCATTTCGGCAACAACACGGCCAAAGACGTCTCCCCCCACGCGCCCGATCACGGTGGCGGAATGGCCCAGCCGCACCAGGTCGACGGCGACGTTGGCGGCACATCCCCCGATGGTCAATAGAAGGCGATCGGCCATCACCAGTTCGCCGGCCGCAGGGAGATGCGCAATCGGGGTGCAGATGTGGTCGGCCACCACGATACCTGCACAAAGGACCTCGGCGACCTCATTCATCGGTTTCTCCGCTTCTCTTCATCATCGTTTCGCCAAAGACTAATTCAGGTTGCACGCTCGCTTCATGCGCTCACCACACAGCGACGACATTCTATCGGGGGCGGAAGGGCATGCACCAGCAATTCGTCTTGCGGATCAGGAGCGACCGGTGCCTGCCTCACGCCAGGGAACCGTGTGACAGGCCGACGGACTGGGCTGTCTCTGCGTTCACACGATCCACTCGCCGGCACCCGAGGACCCTCTTCATGGTTGGCACCTGGCTTGCCTGGTTCCATCGTCTTGTTCCCCACGGCTACGCACGTCGGCAGCCGCTCATCCTCATCAATGGGCTTGCGGAACAGGCGGAGAGTTGGTTTCGCAATGCGCCGTTCTGGCGTCGCTACTTTGAGGTTCATGTGCCCAACATCCTCGCCTACGACGGCGACGGGTTGCACCAGCGCATTGCCCAGAATCGCCCCGTCGATGTCGATTACTTGGTGGAACAGCTGCACGGCTATTTACAGATGTACGTTCAGGCGCCTCCCTATCACCTGGTGGCAGCCAGTCTGGGGGGCAAGGTGGCCGTGGAATATGCCGTGCGCTACCCGCAGCAGGTGGCCCGCGTGGTGCTTCTGTGCCCCTCCGGGATGGGCGACGCTGAACGCCTGCCGATCGTGGAGGGGGTGCGTCGCAGTGATCTGAAAGCCCTTGTCGAGAGCGTGTTCTACAACCCCGGCAAGATCGATCTGCGCCTGCTCGATTACTACAAGCGCCAGTTTGCCAATCGTCGCTGGCGTTCGGGTCTGTTGCGCACCATTCGCGGAACGATGGAGCATTGTGTGCGCGACCGCCTTCCCCAGGTCCAGGCGCCCACCTTGCTTGTGAGCGCCAGCCACGATCAGATCGTCGACCCGGCAACCGCCGAAGCCGGGGCCAGGTTGCTCCCGCGGGGACAGTATCACTGTGTTCCGCAGTGTGGGCACGCCCCGCAAATGGAGCGTCCCTGGCTAATCAATCGGTTGGTCCTTCATTTCCTGACCAGTGCGGAACCCTCGCCTCGTCCCCGTCTGGCGCAACTTCTTCTTGCGAGGCCGAACACAATCCTATGAGTGTTTCTCCATCTGCTGCGACGCCCGACTGGCTGCTCTTCTTCCGCAAGTTTCTGCAACAAGGCCGAGCAATCGCCTCGTTTGTTCCCAGTTCCGCCTTTCTCGCCCAGGCGGTGGTGCGCACGATCCATTTTTCCTCAGCCCGCTGTGTTGTGGAACTCGGCGCAGGCACGGGGCCTATCACTGCGGAGTTGCTGCGCCTCGCGCCCCCCGGATGCCGATGTGTGATCATCGAGCGCGATCCGGATTTTTGCCGTCGTCTGCGCGAACGCTTTCCCCAGGCAGATGTCGCCGAGGCGGATGCCGCTCACCTCGACCAGTTACTGCGCGATCGTGGGGTGAACACCATCGATCATGTGATTTGTGGGCTCCCGCTGCCTTCCTTCCCGCCTCGGATGCGCGCGCAGCTCCTCGCGAGCATCCATCGCCACCTGAGTTCAGAGGGAACCTTTCGGCAGCTGACGCACATGCCCTGGATCTATCAACGGCTGTATCAGCGTTATTTCGCCGAGGTGCGCTTTCATCTGGTTCTGCGCAATCTTCCGCCCGCAGGGTTTTATGTCTGTCGCGGCGTACGCAGTTAATCGGGTTGCGTGACGGTGCCTGATCCTGGCGAGGTTTCTGACATGAGCACCCTTTCCGTGCTGCAAAAGATGGCGGGGCGTCCCCTGATTCGTCGGGCTGCCGACCTGGTATTAACCCGCCGCGCACGTCAACGAGTTGCCTGGCTTGATCGCTGTCCGCTGGCGCGCGTGCAGACCACGACCTTGCTTCGCCTGGTTCAGCATGCCCGCCACACACGCTTCGGCCGACTCCACGATTTTGCACGAATTCGGACCATCGCCGACTATCAAGCGCGCGTTCCGCTGCGTTCTTACGAGGATTTCTGGCGCGACTACTGGCAACCCGCCTTCCCCTCGCTGAAGGGGGAAACCTGGCCCGAGCACCTCCCCTATCTTGCCCTCTCCTCGGGCACCACCTCGGGAACCACCAAATACCTGCCCATTTCCCGCCAGATGCTCGCTTCCAATCGACGCGCCGGGCTCACCACCCTCGCCTTCTACCAGGCGTACGATCCGGCGCTGACTCTCTTTCGTGGCCGGCTTTTCTTCCTGGGTGGAAGTACCGAACTTCAGGAGTGCCATCCGGCTCCGCCGCGGCGTTCCCAGCGTCCGGTCCTGGCTGGCGATCTCTCGGGAATCGTCACGCGTGAGCTGGCCTCGGTACTCCGCCCCTACACCTTTCCGCCCCTGGATCTTGCCCTCCTTCGCGATTGGGATGAAAAACTGGATCGCCTGGCCCGCGAAAGTCTGACGCAACCCATCACCATGCTGAGCGGGGTTCCGAGCTGGATGCTCATCCTCTTCGAGCGCCTACGCCAGCTCACCGGGCAAGAACACCTCAGCGCGATCTGGCCCGGATTACAGCTGATTATTCACGGCGGAACGCGCTTTGACCCCTATCGCGATCTCTTCACGCGTCTCCTCGGCAGCGACCGGATTCACCTGGCCGAGACCTATCCGGCATCCGAGGGATTCATCGCCACGGAAGATCCGCGTTATCGCCTGTTACGACTGATCCCCGACCATCAGATCTTCTACGAGTTTGTCCCCGTCGCCGAACTCGACCACCCTGCCCCAACCCGTCACACGATTGGCGAGATCGAGGTCGGGGTCCAGTATGCGGTGGTCCTCACCACCTGTGCCGGACTGTGGAGCTATGTCCTCGGCGATACCATCTGTTTCGAGGAGCGTCACCCGCCCCTGCTCCGCTTTACCGGGCGAACCCGCTATTATCTCTCTGCGTTTGGCGAGCATTTAATCAGCGAGGAGATCGAAAAAGCCATGGCTGCTGCCGCTCGTGCCACGGCGGCGACGGTTCTCGACTTCCATGTCGGCCCCGTTTTCCCGGGAACTCCGACCGCTCCGGGCCATCATTGCTACCTGGTCGAGTTTACCGATCCGCCCCGGGATCTGTCGGACTTTGCCCGAGAACTCGACGTTCAGTTGTGTCGCCTGAATGAGGATTACGAGGCCCACCGGCGGGGGAATCTGACGATGGGTCCGCCAGAAATCGTCCCGGTCCGAACGGGCGGTTTTGCTTCATGGATGCGTTCGCGCGGCAAGCTGGGCGGTCAGCACAAGGTGCCGCGCATGGACAGTAGCGGAGCACTCACCGCCGAGATCCAGCGCTGGATGAGTGCTCACGAGTGGCTCGGTTGAGGCTCGCCTGGCCTAGGTTGCCGGACTGCCCGCGACTCCGGGTGGCTGATAGGCCGGCGGAGGGACGGGGCCAAGAACGCGTTTAAGACTCACACTGTCGGAATCCTCGCCATCCCCATTGGTGCCATACACGGTCACCACCACAAAGCGATCCAGCGGCAGATTCACTGCAAACGACCAGGTCAGATTGCCAGGATCTCCAATGGCCAGGGAAACCGGGATCCCGGCTGTGATGGACAATCCGTCCTGCACCTCAGCCCGCGCAGTGCAGACATCGGTGATGGTCCCGCTCACGGTAATCGAGGGATTGGGATCAATAAGCACCATGTTATCGGTGTGGGATGTGATGGTCGGTGTGGGCAACATCGAGGGGAACACCTCCAGGTAAGTTAGCGGTCGTCAGGAAGAGGTTCGATCCGAGCATTCCGAAAGATTCCGGCGCCATTACGACACAGAACACCGATGCGGCCTGTCCCCAGGCGCGGCACCACTTCCTTGAGGGGTGGGTTCGTGGCGAGCATTCCCGCCACGTGGCCCTGGATCTGGGTCCAGTGCATCGTCATGCATTCCCGCGGTTCATCATCCCAGATGGCATAGACTGCATCGGGCGTCACCTCCAGAGCCAGATGATGACTCGGTCGCGAACGCGAGGAAAAAAAGAGCGGAATGACACCTCGTTGTCCCTTGGTTCGCGGCGGTTTTTTGTTGTGAATCATGCTATCTCGGCGATAGGCGAGGGTTGTCCAGGCGGCGCGTACCTGATCTCCCTGGCGCGAGGCCCGCTGATAGATACGTTCGGAGAACACCCACGCGCCATACCAGCAGCTATCGAATAGTTGCGCACTGCGCTCGTGATAGTCGTAATACAGACCGACTTCATAGGTATTGTTGCCGCAATCCTCGATCTCCATCTGGACCCGATAGCGACTCCAGGGCGGCGCTTCGGTCAGATCAACCATCGCTTCGCCGTCCGTTTCGAGGAGGACGCTGCCATCCTCGCGCGGGAGAAGGGTCCCGGTTCCGCGCGTGATGGTATTGGGAAAAATCAAGGGGCGCGGCTGCTGGGACGCGCTCACCGCCTGGGGACTGGGAGGACGAAACAACGCCAGCGGATCTGCCCAGGCGATGGCCAGGACCGCAACCAGACACCCTGCCGCGGGAAGAACCATGTGCCTCGTGGGCCGGAACACCCGCAGGCGACGACGCCAGCGAAAGCCATCGGGGCGGATCGGTTCGCCGCGCAGCCAGCGACGCAGATCGTCGCGGAGTTCCCCGGCATGCGGATAGCGATCCTGACTCTCCTTGCGCAAACACTTCATCACCACATATTCGAGGTCGCGATCAATCCGCGGGTTGAGATGAGGCAGCGCTTCCGGCTCGCCAGTCAACACCAGGTCGAGCACGGCCTGCGAACTCTCTGCGAGAAAAGGGCGCTGTCCGGCCAGCAACTCGTACAGGATTACCCCCAGCGCCCAGACATCGCTCCCCGGTCCGACTTGAGCGGTCTGTCCCAGCGCCTGTTCCGGAGCCATGTAGGCGGGAGTGCCCAGGATTTGCCCTTGCAACGTCCATTCCGCCTGCGATTCCAGGAGTTTAGCGAGTCCAAAATCGCTGACAAGCGGATGTCCCGCGTCATCGAGGAGGATATTGGCGGGCTTTAAATCGCGATGGACAATGCCACGCTCGTGTGCCAGGGCCAGCGCATCGGCGACCTTCTCCATCAACTCGACTGCCTGGCGTGGTTGCTCGCGAAAACGCTCCCCCGCCTGCGCCAGACTCCCCCCCTCCGCCAGGGTCATCGTAAAGCAATGCTCACCGTGGAGCAAACCCATGCCGTGTATGGTAACGATGTGGGGGTGATGCAACTGGGCGGCGGTCTGGGCCTCGCGATAGAAGCGCCGGATGACATCGTCGGTGGCGAGCAGCCCCGAGCGAATCATCTTGATCGCCACCTGACGTTTGAGAACCCGATCGTATCCGCGATAGACGATCCCCATTCCGCCGTGGCCAATTTTCTCCTGCAACAAGTGATCAAGCAATGGCTGGACGGACGTGATCCCCAGATCGTCGGTGCGGATCTCCTGTTCGTGCACCGTGGGGATATCGTCGAGGTTGCTGCTGGAAGCGGAGGACGGGATCAACGAGCGGCGCAGTTGCTCGCGCCACTGGGGAAAACGCCGATAGTACTCTTCGAGGGTGAGTTCCTCGCCGCGTTCACGACGTGCTTGCCATTCGGTCCGAATCAGTTCGAGTGCCTGGGCGGAATCGTCTGCAAGTGCTGGATCGCGAGACAGAAACTCCTCGGCGCGACACGACTCCCCAGCGAGCAAGCGATAGCGCAATTCGCTGCACAGCTGGGCAAAGCGACGCGGTTGCTCCTGTGAGTCGAGGCGATCAAACGGCACGGCGTTCGCTCCAGGGCGAAAAAGGAGAGTGACCGTGATTCGTCATTTGGTTCAGATTCTCTTACCCTACCAGGAGAGAGGTCCCTTCGCAAGCAGGATCCGAAAGCTGGGCGAATCATTCCTTCCGCTCGGACTCACGCCAGAATTTTCTTGATGACATGACCGTGAACATCCGTCAAGCGACGCTGGCTGCCGTTGTGGTAAAAGGTCAGTTTCTCGTGATCCAGTCCCAGGAGGTGCAGCACCGTCGCATGAAAATCGTGGACGGACAGCACATTGTCCACTGCCTTGTGCCCAAAGGGATCGGTGGCGCCGAACGTGAAACCTGACTTCACCCCGGCTCCCATCATCCACGCCGTGAACCCCATGGGATTGTGGTCGCGTCCCTGCGTCCCCTTCTGAAACGTCGGCATGCGGCCAAATTCGGTCGTCCAGAGCACCAGCGTGTCCTTGAGCAGACCCCGACTTTTGAGATCCTTGAGCAGCCCGGCCAGCGGTCTGTCCAGAATTGGACCATGCCGGTCGTAATCGGATTTGATGCGCCGATGCCCATCCCAGTTCAGGGCCCCCTCGCCCATGGCAAACGCCCCATTGAAGAGGGTGACAAAGCGCACATCGCGTTCGAGCAGGCGTCGAGCCAGCAGACAGTTGCGGCCAAAGCCTGCCAGGATGGGGTTCCTGTCATCCAGACCGTAAAGAGAGCGCGTGGCGGCCGACTCCTTGCTGAGATCGCTCACCTCCGGAGCGCTCAACTGCATCCGGGCGGCCAGTTCATAGGCGGCGATCCGCGCCGTCAATTCGCTATCCTCCGGGTGCCGTTTCAGGTGCTCCTCATTGAGCAACTTGAGGAAATCGCGCGTCGCCACGTCGGTCTGGGGTGATACCTGTTTTGGTCGCGCGAGGTTGCTGATCGGGTTATCGGCATTGAAAACCGTGCCCTGAAAGACCGCAGGCAAAAAGCCATTCGTCCAGTTGGAGGGGCCTTGTTGAGGCACCCCGCGCGGATCGGGGATGGCAACGTAGCTCGGCAGATTCTGGTTGGCACTCCCCAGGGCAAAGGTAACCCACGACCCAATGCTCGGGTAGCCCTCCAGGGCAAACCCCGTGCTCATGTGGCATTCGCCTGGCCCGTGGGTATTGGTCTTGGAGGTAAGCGAATGAAGAAAGCACATTTCATCCGCCAGGTCGGCGAGATGGGGGAGCAGATCGGAAACGTACTTCCCCGTCTGTCCGCGCGGTTTGAAGCGCCAGGGCGATTTGGCCAGATTCCCATTTTCGCCCTGAAAAGTAACCAGTTTATCCACCCCGGGCATGGGCTGGCCATCGCGTTTGAGTAATTCCGGCTTGTAATCCCAGGTATCGAGGTGGCTGACTGCGCCAGTGCAAAACACATGCAACACGCGCTTTGCCTTTGGCTCAAAGTGCGGCCGACGCGGTGTGGTCGTTGGGACCGTCTCGCCCGCCAGTTTCCCCTGCTCAGCCAGCAAGCTCGCCAACGCCAGGGCGCTTACCCCGGTGGCAAAATCGCCCAGAAAGGCACGACGGTCCGTTAGGCGATGCCAGAGCGGAATCATGTTCAAGGCTCCGTGGAACTCCAGGGGCGCAGGGGTTAATCGACGTAGAGGAACTCGTTGGCGTTGTAGAGCGCTCGACAAAGGGTCGCGAGCCCCTGTTTGGCAATCAATGCCACCGCCGCCTTTTCCTCGGTTGCCGAGGGAGTACGGCCAAGGGCGAGGAGAAACGCGCGCCGGGCTTGCTCGGCATGGTCGCTCCCTGCTTCTTTCTGTACCCGCGCGGCGAAAAACTCTGCCTGTGTGATCACCAGCTGGCTATTGAGCAGGTTGAGCGCCTGGAGCACGGTGGTCGAGACGGTTCGTCGTGGCCGGGCGAGTGCGGCATCCGGACAGTCAAAGACTCCAAAAACAGGGTCCTGCTGCGAGCGCGGCTTGAACTGATAGATCATCCGCCGGAACTCCTCCGGTCCGAGTGTTGCCTTCGGCTTGAAAACCGTCACGTAGTTGGTGTTCTTTTCCCAGAGGTTATACCCTTCACCACCCATGCGCAGGTCGAGCTTGCCGCTCGCTGACAGAATACTGTCACGAATCGCCTCTGCCTCCAGCCGCCGAGGCGTCATGCGCCAGAGCAAACGATTCTGGGCATCGATGGACATCCCCTTGTCATTCTTCTGCCCGGACTGACGATACGCGTTCGAGAGCATGATCAGCCGATGGAGCGGCTTCAGTTTCCAGCCATTTTTCACAAATGCGCCGGCGAGCCAGTCGAGAAGTTCCGGATGCGCGGGACGATCTCCATTGGCGCCAAAGTCGCTCGGGGTACTGACAATCCCCTGTCCAAAGTGATAATGCCACACTCGATTGACCATCACCCGGGCGGCGAGCGGGTTGTCCGGATTGCCAAGCCAGCGTGCCAGTGCCAGACGACGCTCCTTCTCCGGCGTTTTTCGATCCATCTGAAACTTGGGGCTCACCACGCTCAGTCCGCCGGGTGCGATTTCCTCGCCCTTGCGCACGGGATCGCCTCGAAGCAACAGATGCGTGGGGCCTGGCTCCGTGAAGGTGCCGGCGTAGACCGCCTGCGTTCCCATCATCTGCGTCAGTTCTGCCTGTAATCGTTCGCGTTGCCGCAGGAGGGCCTCCGCCTGTTTCTTCGCCGTGGCAGGCAATCCCTCGGGAACGATCGACGCCGTCGGACGTCCCGGATCAAAAGGACGGCGATCCTCGGAGGTGGCGATCACCTGCCATTTGGCCGGGTCGAGAGCAACCTCAATGCGATAGCGCACCGGAGTTCGATCCTGGAAGCGCTGCTCGCGATCCCTCCCCCACACAATGCGATCGATCTTGTGGACGGTTGGAAAGTCGATCTGCACCCACCCCTTGCCCGCTTCCCGTGAGATCCAGCTAAAACTGTTCCCATGCCGACCGTCGTTGATGTGCTCGACTTTGTGATACACATTGCTGGGGTAGACCGAGGAGGCACTTGGTTTGGCTCCGGCGCTGGCCAGGGCCACATTGCGCGGCGTCGCCTCCGTCGTGTAAATTTCCAGTTCGTCGATGCAGGGCTCGATGCCGTTGTTGGTCGCGAGCACCACAAAACGCACCATCCGTGCCTCGACCGGCGCGAAACGTTCCACATTGCGCTTCGAGCTGACCGCCGCGCGCATTGGCTTGTGGGCTGCTGGATCGGCGAGCGGTTCATATGCCTCCAGGTCACGATCGAGCCGTTGTATTTGGGCGCGCAGGTCGGCCGCCTTCGCACGCCGCTGAGCGAGATCGGGAGGTTGGATTGTCCGTTCGCTGTGTTGCACACCCGCAAAGATGGCCTGCAAGGCGTAGTAATCCTTCTGGGAAATCGGATCGAACTTGTGGTCGTGGCAGCGGGCACAGTTGATGGTCAACCCAAGGAACGTGGCCCCAGTCGCGGTCACGATGTCATCCAGATCATCCATGCGTTGCTGGAGCGCGCCCTCCACGGTCTGATTGCCAACCACGTCATGTGCGCCCCCCACCAGAAAGCCCGTCGCCGACTGCGTGAGGAAATCTGCGTCCTTAAGGGTATCGCCCGCCAGTTGCTCCAGAATAAATTGGGGATAGGACAGATCCTGGTTAAAGGCACGAATCACATAATCGCGATACGGCCAGGCATTGGGACGCAGCTGATTGGTTTCGTACCCATGACTCTCCGCAAAACGAACGATGTCGAGCCAATGGCGTCCCCAACGTTCGCCATAACGCGGACTGTCGAGCAAACGATCGATCAGCTTTTCATAGGCATGGGGAGATGTATCCGCAAGAAATTGCTCGATTTCCTCCGGGGTCGGTGGCAACCCCGTGAGATCGAAGGTCGCGCGACGCAGCAAGGTGAGGCGATCAGCGGCGGGAGCGTAGGTCAACCCAGTTGCCTCGAGACGAGCGAGCAGGAATGCATCGATCGCGTTCTGGACCTTGCTTTTCTCCCGAACCGTCGGCGGAACCGGGGAGCGCGGTTTCTGCAACGACCACCAGTCGGCCCCCGCGCGATTGATGGCGGGGAGGATCGGCTCCTTCTCATAAAAAGCCCCTGCGTCGATCCACTTTTTCAGCAGAGCGCTCTGTTCTTCGGTAAGGGGATTGGAGGGGGGCATCTCGTGGTCGGCGACACGACGCAGCAGCAGGCTTTTCGCGCTATCTCCAGGAACAAGCGACGGCCCGGTGTCCCCCCCCTTGAGCGCGTTCTGGCGACGACTCAAATCCAAACCACCCTTGGCCTTCGTGGCATTATGGCATCCCACGCACTTGCTGCTCAACAACGGCCGCACCGAGTCGCGAAAGAGAGTTTGCTCCGCGTCTGCGCCTGGGGACTGCGCCAGCCCCACCCCAGGAAAGAGAGCAAGTGCGGCAAGCAGGAGGTGGTTTTTCATGATACCAGTCCATGGGGAAGGTCCGGGCAGGTGTCCTGCGCCAGTGTAGGGGAGATCGAAAAATCCAGCAAGGAAAAAGAGAGGGCGATCCGGGGGGACGGATGGCCCTGATACGGGGGTACGTTGAGTTGTTAGGGGGAGGGAGTATGGCGGGACAGCGTGTGTCCAGCGCTCCTTGGTGTACGGGTGTCGCAGCATGGTGGGTCATGAGGTGGGGAAAACCTCGTGCCATGCCCGGCACTGCCTTTGTCGCGTGGTCCAGAATCAGGGGGAGTGATTCCAGACCGGGAGCGTCCGACCTCCACGCTGCTTGCTGGGTCAGACGAGAGAGAAGGAAAGCAAAGGGTGTGCCAGAAATTCCGCACCATCGCTCCCTTTGCTATAATCACTGTAACCAGAAGATTTTATCAACGGAGCATTTCTCAGGCAGTCTTCAACGAGGTGGCGTGCTTTGTAGAAAGCTCCTGCTTGCAGTGTAACAAATGCAGAGGGTGCCCCCTTTTCGGGGAAGAGGAGAAGCTGGCATGGATTCGAGTAATCTGCCCGGCAGCAGCCCGGAACAGCTGATCGTCAACCAGGTGATTGCCCAGTACGACGCCCCCGCCTACGTTCGGCGTGCGCGGAAGGTCGAGGCCGCCTTGCAGGTGGTTCACGAGCACTGTCACAAACAGCGCGAGGAGTGGTTGACCATGGTGCGTCTCCACCTGGGAAGGCTGCGCATGATGGCGGGGGAGTGGAGCACGCTACGTCCCCTGGTTGCCTCCGAGACGCAACTTACCCAGCTGGCCCAGCTGCACGAAACCCTGCAACCTGTGCTGCGCCTGGCTGTGCCGGTGTCCGCCTCGCCACGCCGGCTCCGGGCCGCCATTTCTCACCTGAATGAGAGCATCGCTCGTTTCAATGCTCGCTGGCGCGAGTTTCTCACCCGGGTGGATTGTCGCCCAGTGAACGAATTGCGTGAGGGGTACAATCGGTATTATTTGCTGGAAAAAGAGTGTGCGCTCCGGTCGGGTCGACTCGCACGCGCGGGGTTTGCCCCTCTCCCGCCTCTGGATGTGCCCGAACTCCTGAACCGTTTCCCTTACCTTCATGAAGTGATGCTGGCGGAATGATCACAGCCCCTCGCGCTTTCCTGGCTGAGTGACGCTCGACCAGCGTTTGCGCATCTCACGCCAGGACCCCGGATAGGCGATCAGCCGAAAGCCATTGCGCCAGTGCCAGAGCATGCTGGAATCGTTCCCCAGCAAAAAGGTACTGGCCAGTTCGCGATACCCCAGCGCCAGCAACTCCCGGATCGCCAGGGCCAGCAACCCAGTGCCGACCCCATGTCCCGCGCCGGCTGGCCCAACAAAGATCCACGTCAGGTGGGGACGCCCCTGATGCCGTTCGATGGCATCGGGAGGAGGGCGTTCGGTCCACTGCCCGCAATCCCACTCGGTGAGTTCCTTGAGGGGGATGAGCGTAATGAGGATCGCGCCGCGCAGATAGCCCCCCTGGCGGGTACTCGCCACAAAACAGGCGTTTTCGATCAACGGGCCATCGCCCCCGGTACGCGTTTGTGTCAGCGCCCGCGTGGCGGCCTGCAAGCGCAACGTCTCGTCGAGACTTCCATAGGGTTGGACACGCTTGAAGGCTGCTGCAAACACTTCAGGTAGGCAGTCCCAGTCCTGCGCGCACAAGGGTCGCAACTGTACCTTTTCCTGAGCGTCGATCGTGTCCTCGATTGGCAACGGCTCCAGATCAAGCAAGGCGCGATAATAGCGGGGCCGCGGAGTGAACCATGCTTCGCGATCATAGTACTCGTACTTGTAAGCAGGGTTGCGCGGCAGTTGCTGCCAGTGCTCGAACGTCATTGGAATCTTGATCGTGGAGAACCACTCGTCGCTCATGGGATCATTCTTCCTGTTCTACCCTCGGGAGCGTTGTACCGGTCTGGTTGGCCCGGTACGATACTGAATTGTACAGTAGCTTCTGACGACTCCAATCCAGGATGAAACAGACGGGGCACCGTGCCCCGAGCAATTAGCGTGGAGCATGGCTCCCGGAGTAGGATCAATGGGGATGAAAGTCGGGATTGCCGGTTTTTCCGGGTCGGGCAAGAGCACCGTCTTCCAGTGGTTGACCGGGGTCAAGCCCGACCCCGCCAAGATGCAGACCGGCCAGACGGGGGTCGCAAAGATCCCCGACGCGCGGCTCGACTGGCTCTCCGCTCACTTCCATCCGAAGAAAACAACTCATACCACCATCGATTTTCTCGATACCCCGGGATTGCTCCCCACCGAACGCCGCGATAATCCCCGCCGACTAAGCATCATGCGCGAGGCCGGCGGACTCCTCGTGGTCCTCAACGGCTTCAGCGCGAACCAGCTGGCCAACGAACTGCGTCTGTTTCGAGAGGAACTGGTCTTCGCCGATCTGGAAATCGTCACCAAGCGTATCGAGAAACTGGACGAACAATTGCGCAAGCCGCGTCCCGCGAAGCAGAAGGAACTCGACCAGGCCGAACATGATTTGCTCAAACGCATCGTCGCTGGGCTGGAACAGGGCCACATGCCGAACTCCCTGGGGTTAAACCCAGAGGATGAAAAAGCCATCCGCAGTTTCCAGTTGCTCACCCTCAAGCCGGAACTGGTCCTGGTGAATTGTTCCGAGGAAGGGGTGGGCCGAGCGCTCCCAGCGGATCTCCTCGCCCTGGCCCCCAGCGCGGTGAGCGCGCCCGCCAAACTGGAGCTGGAGTTGCAGGAACTCTCCGCCGAGGATCGCGAGATGTTCATGCAGGATCTCGGACTCAAGGACTTTTCGCGCGATGCGATCCTCCGCACCATTTACACCGCCATGGGGCAAATGGTCTTCTTCACCGTTGGCGAGGATGAGTGTCGCGCCTGGACGATCCCGCAAGGCGCCGATGCCGTCGAGGGCGCCGGGCAAATTCACACCGACCTGGCCCGTGGCTTCGTCCGCGCCGAGGTGGTAGGCTATGAGGACTTTGTCCGGGTGGGCTCCATGAAGGAGGCCAAGGCTCACGGCGTGTATCGTCTGGAAGGAAAGACCTACCGCGTGAACGATGGGGATATCATGCACATTCTCGCCTCGACCTGAGCGCTTCGCGTCTTCGCCGGAGCGGACTTCTTGTCCGGCTCCCCCGTGGAGAGGCGCTGACCGAGGCACCGCCCCGCACCCCAGGACGCCCCACACCGAGGATTAAGCTCATGAGCGAACGACAGCGCTTTACTTTGCACTTGCCTGGTTTGCTGAAGGTGCTGGCCGAGCACCTTTACTCCAGCAAGAAGGTCGGCGTGCGCGAGTTAATCCAGAATAGCCACGATTCCTGCGTTCGACGGCGTGTCGAGGGGGGAGAAAACGATTATCACCCGCGCATCGACATCACGGTTGATCCTGCCAAACGGATCCTGACCATCAGCGATAATGGCTATGGCCTGACCCAGGAGGAGATCACCAACTATCTCTCCACCATCGGCCGTGGGTACACGCGTGAACTCCGCGAGAAGCTCTCGGTCTTTTCCCAGTCCGAGGCGACCGAGTTGATCGGCCAGTTTGGCCTGGGGTTTCTCTCGGCGTTTTTGCTCGCTTCGGAGGTGGTGCTCACCACACGCTCCTTCCAGGGCGGCCCCTGCTATCGCTGGCAATCAGTCGGCGACGAGTATTACGACCTCGCCCCCGGCTGGCGCGAGGAGATCGGAACCACCGTCGAACTCAAGCTCAAGCCCTCGGTGTCATTCCTCCTGCAGGAACGGGCACTGCTTGACACCGTGCGCATGTATGCCGACTTCCTCCCCATCCCCATCCACGTTCAGGGCGATGAGGACGCGGTCAACCTGATGCAGCCGCCGTGGGAAGCCGAGGATCCGGACCAGGCGATGCAGGACTACATCAAGCGGACCTTCCACGGCGGCGATCCGCTCACCATCATCCCCCTGCGCGAAGCCCGAGTCGATCTGGGGCACGACACGTTGACGGTGCCTCTCAAGGGCTTCCTGTTTGTGCCTCCCGGTTCGGTGGCTTCGGTGCGGGAATTCGGCGACCTGAATGTGTATATTCGCCGGATGTTTATCTGCGAGCGCGAGCGCGACCTCCTGCCGCCCTGGGCGCGCTTCGTCCGGGGGGTGGTCGACAGCCCCCTGCTCCAACCGACGGCTTCGCGCGAGAGCATTCACCAGGATGAGAACTTCGAGCTGGTTCGCCAGGCACTCGAAGAACAGCTGGGCGAGGGACTGCGTCAGGTGGCCGAATCTGCCCCCAGCGTGTGGAAGCGCATTGTGCGCGGGCACTCCGACGTGATCATCGGCTGGGCGGTCAACGACAACGAGTTCTTCGAGCGCGTCGAGGATATCGTCACCTTTCGCACTTCGCGGGGACCATTGAGTATCAAGGAGTATCTGGAGCTAAGCGGGGGAAAACTCTACTTCGTCACCCGCGAGCTGGGCTCGCTTCAGGAACAACTCCTCGCCGAGGGCCGCGATGTCCCTGCGATCGACGCCTCGTGGTTTGCCGTCACGCCATTCCTGGAAAAATACGCGAGCCGACATCAGGAGGTATCGCTGATTCAACTGGACGGCGAGGCCGAGCAGCTGATGCGTTCCGTCCCCGAGGAGCGCTTCCTCACCCTGTTGCGCTTCTATCGCGAGCAGGGGATTCGGGCGCGGGTGGCCTCGTTCAAACCGGCTGAGGCACCGGCCCTGCTCCTCTATCCGCAAGGTGCCGAAATGGCCCGCGAAGCCGAGGCCAGCCGCGAGGCCGGCGATCTCCCCCCTCCGCTGGCAGGATTGGTCGACCAGTACATCGCACAGAAATTTGCCGGGGGCCAGGATCTCAAAGGGACGCTTTATCTCAACGCTGGTTGCCCCCTGATTCGGCAGCTAGCCGAGAATCCACCAACGCCGGCGCTCTTTCAGGCTGTGCTGACCTTGTTGCATCAGATCGCGCGACTCTTTGCCGGCCGGATGCTCTCTGCTGCCGATGCCGTGGAGGCGTTCCGGGAGACCACGGGGGCCATCGCGGGGCTCTTGCAGCCATGAACGGGTACTGGGATTGGATGGAAGCCTACGAGCGCGAAGCGGTCGCCGAGCGCGATCCAGAGCGCCTGCGCCTTGCGCGCATTCGCAGCGAAGCCTATGGGTTCCGCGAAACCAACCCGGCGCAGGCGATCGCCCTGTATCAGGAGGGCGAGCACCTGGCCCAGCGTCTGGGGCACCCCTGGTGGACGCTCTACTATCGGCAGTGGCAAGTGCATGCCACCATGCATTTTCTGCGTGATTATCGCCACATCCTGAATGATGCCGTCCAGAACACGCTGGAAGCGCGCAAGCCGCAGTACGACGAATTCCCGCAGCGGGTCAGTGTCTACGAGGATCTCGCGGCCGCCTACATGGGGATCGACGCCGAGGGTTACGAGGAGCCCATCCGCCAAACGCTGGACGCCGTCGAGAGGATGCTAACCCCCGCGCTGGAATCCCGGCGCCACTCGCTCGAAAGTCAACGCCGCGATCTCGCACTGGAACTCGACCGGAACGACGAAGCCCGCGCCTGCGGACTTCGCGGCCTTGCCCTGGTCGATCGCGATGGCCGCTCCTGGACTGCCCTGCATTATTCGGTCTTTGTTTATTGTTCGCTCTGCCAGGTCGCGTATCGCCAGGGCAACTGGGAGGCGCTCGCTGAGTGGTCGCATCAGGGGGAATCCCCGGCCCGCCAGGTCGGGCATCAGATGGAGTTGTCCGAGTTGCTCCTCTGGCAAACCGTCCTGGCACGGCGGGACAAGGAGGAGGATCGGGCCCAGCGCTGGTATCGGCGACTGCTCACGCGCATCGGCCAACTCCACATGCCCCCCACCCCGGCGTTTTACGAGGCCCTCCACGCCTACCATGAACTGGCGGGCGAGTTCGATCGGCTGTGCACCCTGACCCGCCAGGAGTTGCGCGCCATTCAGAACAAGGGACGGCTCCATTATGAAACCCGGGTCCGCATCAAGTTGTGCCGTCTGCTGGCACGCCTGAGCGAACCGATCACTGAGGAACTCGAGAGCGCTCGTCAGGCCGCCAGGCAATTGAAAAAACCCGAGCGCCATCTGCGCGAGCTGGAAGACCTCGCGCGTAGTCGGTGACTCGCTCCGACCCTCGGACGCGGCGGAGGGAGTTGCTCCCACGGGACAGCCGATGAACACCGATGACTGGATCGAGGGATGTCGCACCGAAGCCCAGGCACGCGGTGACCGGCACCTGCTGCGTTTATGCACCTTGCACAACGAAGCGTGGTACTATCGGGAGTCCGATCCGTCGCGAGCCCTGGCGCTCTACGAGGAAGGGAGCCGGCTGGCGCAGGCCCTGAACCAGCCCTGGTGGCATTTGTACTATGAGGACTGGTGTGTGAACGCCCTCCTCTTCTTCCTCTACGATTATCAACGCGGCCTGGAGCGAGCTGTTCGCACTGCCCTGGAGGCCCGCAAACCCTCTTACGAGGGCTTTCCCGAACGCAACAATGTCCAGTTCAATCTGGTCGATGCCTACATTGGGATCGATCCGGAAGGGTATGCACCACTCATCAAGGAGGCGCTGCGCTATCTCGAAGAGGAAAGTGTGCTGGAGGGTCAGGATCGCTATCGGCTGCTAAAAAGCCAGTGTGAGATAGGAATTATCCTCGATAATCCCGAGGAGGGAGAGCGCTTCGCCCAGCGCGTGCTTGGGTTCGCCGATCAGGACGACAACTGGTCGCATGCGCTCTTTCACTCCACGTTCGCCTACAGCCGGCTGAGCTGGTTGGCCTGGACGCGGGCCGATGCCTTCCTGTTGACCGATTACGCTCGTGCGGGATTGCAGGCGGCCCAGGAGTACCCCTGCAATGAAGGGGTGGCGGAGTTTCTTATGTGGTTGGCCGTGGCTGCGCGACTCGCGGGGGAGGAGACCGAGGCGCAGGGCTTCCAGCGCCGCGCGATGAGCTTGCTTGGCCGTATCCATATCGCCCCGGACTGGGTTCACTTCCAGGCCCATGTCGCCTTTCACGAGAGTGCGGCGAACTGGACCCGTGCGCTGGAGATTCGCGCATGCGAGGCGCGCCACCTGGAAAGCACCGGCCGGCTTCTCGATCAGGTCCGCTGCCACCTGGAGATCTGTCGGCTCCGGGACCGCCTCGGTCAGCCCTGGCAGGTCCAGGCCGACAGGACCCGCCAGGCGATTCAGCGACTCCGCTATCCCGACCGCCATCTCGCGCGACTGGAACAACTTCTCCGAGGCGCCCCCGACGAAAAGCGGGGATCCCCATGACCACCGACGATTGGATTGAGGACTATCGACTCCAGGCCTACCGGGCGGGTGATCGCCAGCGTCAGCAACTCTGCACGTTGCACCATCACGGCTGGGAACACCGCGAAATCGACCCCGGCCATGCGCTCTCGATCTACGAAGAAGGAAGTCGGCTCGCCCAGGCACTCCGCGAACCCTGGTGGCAGTTGTACTACGACAACTGGCGGGTGAACACCCTCATCTTCTGGTTGCAGGATTACCACCGAGGACTCGACCTCGCCGTGGCCAACTCGCTGGAGGTGCGCAAACCCATCTTCGCTCAGTTTCCTGGCCGCTTCTCCACCTATTTCAACCTCGTGGATGCCTATATCGGTGTGGATCCTGCGGGGTATCGACCGCTGGTCGAGGACGCTCTGGAGTATCTTCAGCGCGAAATTCCGGCCGAGGGGCAGCCGATCTACCGACTGCTGAAGAGCTGGTGTTCGTTTGCCCTGAGCATGGACTGGTGGGATGCGGCCGAACAGCGTGCCCTGGCGATCCTGCGTCAGGCCGATAACGACGCCAATCGCTACAGCGCAACGTTTCATAGCACCTTTGCGCTGGGGCAGTTGTGCCTCGTCGCCTGGCAGCGGCGTCATCGTCCCGCCCTGGAAGAGTGGGTTCATCTGGGCAAGCAAGTCGCCGAACAGAGTCGCAGCCAATCGGCGCAGGGGGAGTTTCAGCTGTGGGAGGCAGTTCTGACGCGCTGGAGCGGAGAGACTACCATGAGCAAGCGGCTCTGTGGCGCAGCCGTGGCGCGCATCCGTCGCCTGCGAACTCCTCCAGGGCGGCTCTACTTCGATGCCCTCGCTGGCTACCATGAACTCAACGACGACCTGAACAGGAGTCTTCGCATTCGCCTCCACGAACAGGGAACACTTCAGAACACCGGCATGCTCGCCGCGCAGTGCCGCAATCGCATGGAGGTTTGTCGACTCCTGGCTCGGCTTAACCAGCCCTTGCGCACCGCCGTCGAGGAGACGCGCGCCCTGGTGCGCCAGCTGCGCCACCCTGAACCCTACCTGAGCGAACTGGAGCGGCTGTTTTCAGAACACGAACGGCAATCTGCCGAGGATGGGCATCATGACGATTGATGACTGGATCCTCCAGTGCCGCCAGGAGGCCTCGGCGCACGGCGACCGGGAGCGCGAGCGCCTTTACAACATCACCTACGAGGCCTGGGGCGAACGGGAGAACAACCCGCAACGCTCCCTGGCGCTCTACGAGGAAGGGAGCCGCCTGGCGCAGTTGCTGGAGGAGCCGTGGTGGCGCCTCTACTACGACGATTGGCAGGTGAACGCCCTGCTGTTCTGGATTCGCGATTATGGCAAGGGGCTGGACCTGGCTGTCCGCAACATGCTCGAATCACGCAAGCCTCTGTATTCCCAGTATCCTGGGCGCTACAATCTGGCCTTTAACCTGGTCGATGCCTATCTCGGGGTCGATCCCCACGGCTATCTGGAGCCCATCAACGAAGCCCTTACCTTTCTCCGCGGCGAGGCGCTCCAGCTTCAGGGGGCGGACCTCTATCGCCTGCTCAAGAGCGAATGCAGCCTGGCGATGCTCCTGGATGATCTCTCCCGTGGCGAGGAACGTGCTCTGACCTTATTGCAACGCGTTGAGGAAGATGTCGACACCAGCCGAGCTCGCTTCCATGCCACTTTTGCCCACGGGACCCTGTGTACCGTTGCCTGGGAGCGCAAGGAAGTTGAGCACTTACTTGAGTGGGCGCGCATCGGAGAAACCCAGGTTGAATCGAACTGGCGCCTGGCGCGGGCCGGATTCTGGGCCTGGGAAGCCGTGGCACTGCGCCATCGGGGAGAAGAAGAACGCGCCCGTCTGCTGGTGCGACGGGCGCTCAGTCGGATCAAGGGGTTATCGATTCGTCCGCATGGCGACTTCTTCCACGCCCTCAGCCACTACCACGAGCTGGTGGAGGACTGGGCTCGCTCCCTCCGCATTCGTCAGCGCCAGCTCGAAACCCTGGTGGGAACCGGTCGGCACCATGCAGAAGCGATGTGTCGGGTACGCATTTGCCGACTTCTCGCGCGACTGAAACGCCCACTACGCACCGAGGCCCAGGCAGCGCGGACGACCATTCTCAAGTTGCGCTTTCCCGAAGCCCGGCTGGCGGAACTGGAAGAGGCAATACGCGGGGAGGTCTGACGCCGTGCAGCGCTCCTTATGGTTTGCGTGCGGGCAAAACACTGCAATGAATCAGCGTCGGTAACGGTTCCTCGCAGATCAACCCTGCTTCGTGGCTCCACGCGCGATACTCCGCGGCACTGTACGCCCGCCCCTCCGTGAGGGAAAAGAGCGCCGCGGAGTACAGCGCAATCGGCAAGGGGCCATCGAGCGCATCATTGAGCAGCACATCGTGGATCAATAACCGTCCCCCCGAGGGCAAAGCATCGGCACAACGGCGCACCAGGGCTCGGCACTCGGGCACATCCCAATCATGCAGGACGTTGGATAGGAGGATCGCGGAAACCCCGCTGGGAAGCGGAGAGCGAAACATGTCGCCCGGCTGACACTCCAGCCGCTCAGCCACCCCGTGCAGGACCGCCTCTTCCTGCGCCACCTTCAGCACTTCCGGCCGATCGAGAACCACGGCGCGCAAACGCGGATGTCGTTGCAACCAGGCGATGCTATACAGCCCCGTGCCCCCTCCCAGATCGAGCAGAAGATCGGCCTCGGCGAGCGAGATCCGTTGGGCCAGGACCGGAGCCACATTGCGTGCCCGCCCCGCGAGCGCAACAGTCAGCCTGCGTGCGGAAGCCTCGCGTTCCATCGCTGAATCCAGCCCTTCGCGATAGATGAACGCCACCCCTTCCTGCTCGGGCTGCTGGCCCGCCGGTCGATTGGTCTGGAGCCGCTCCACCATGGCGCGCACGCCAGGACTCTCGGCAGCCAGCCCCAGGTAATCGCCCACATGGAAGGGACTGGTCGGGACAAGATGGGTGCGGGCGAGATCGCTGAGTGACAACTGGCTGTCACCGTCTTCGCGTAACAACTGCATGGCCTTGAGAGCGGTGAAGAGCACCGTGGCAGCTCGATCGGCGAGTCCCAGTTCGCGCTGGAGTTCCGCGCGCGGACGGGCACCGCCAGCCAGTCGACCGAAGATGTTAAACGGGAGCACGGCTGCTGTGAGCAGTTCGGTAGCGTGGGCACCACGGAACAACTCGAACAGCCGGGTGGGGTCGGCCGGGGGAATCTCCAATCGACGCGGCACAGTCACGGCAACTCCTTGTGCGAGTGACACTCACTAGACAGGCCCAGCGGCAGCCGCAGCGACGGGGCCGGCTCCTGCCCACGCAAGAGATCCGGCCCTCTGAACGCCGACGGCATGCGCAGCCTACCGTTTACACTAGGAGTACCCCCGATCAGATGCTAGCGGGGCTGTTCGACGAAAACTTCCTGCAACGATCCCTGCGCCTTCACCTCCATCGTCCCCGACTTCCCTTCCTCCAGGGGAACCGCCCCACTCGTTTGCATATCAAAGCGCGCCTTCATCGTGCGTGTGCAAGAAGTGCCGTCGATGCAGCCATCCAGTGTGACTTCCATCAACATGCGCGAGCCGGTGTTCAGCGTGAGCTTGTCCTTGTCGGTGCCGATCGCCAGCAAGGGCATTTCCATGCGCAGAAGGAGTTCGCCGTAGGTGCGGCCCTCCTTCTGATAAACCTTCACCAGCTGGGCCACCCCGCGCGCCTTGGTCGCGTCCACCTGCATGAAGGTGTTCTTCTGCCAGTCGGCGATGATCGGGGCCATGTCCACCGCCCACGTCTCATTGACCTGAACGGGCTTGCTCGGCAACACGGCGCGCTGGAGTTCAAAGCCTTCGTCCTTGCTGAACTCCTTTTGCAAGACCGCAGCCGCTTCACCGCTCAAGGGCGTTTTACCTTCGATCAAAAACTCGAACTGGTTATCCTTCTTCCGGATCTCCACGGTCTTCCCTGCATAGGGGAGAGGGATCTCCTTACCATCGAGCTGGAGCTTGGCGGTCTGGTAGACACGCCGAAGTTGCGTCGGTCGCGGCTTCCCGGCTTCCTTCTCCAGAATCGTCTCCACACAACTGCTTTCCTGCGCGCTGGACATGCTCTGGTCAATCACTGCCTTGTTCGTGGCATCGAGCACCTTGTGAGTGCTTTGCGAGGTTTCCGTGACACTCACCTGGCGCACGTCCCCCTTGACCGTCTCCTTGAGCTTGATCGGATAGGCCGGCTGGGCCTGCACCGATGCCGAGGACGAGAGCAGACCCAGCGCGAGAAGTATCCACGTACCGCGCTTCATGGCAAACACCTCCACGTGTTTCGATCCGACGGCGAGCCGTCCGGCCAATCGTGGCCGAAGGCGCGGGACTATAGCGACAACCGGCGCAACAGAAAACACGAGCTACGTCGAGGGAACGGTTGACGGAACCCCTGGCGAGCGAAGAGGATCAACCGAGAGGCGCAGCGCCCACACCGTTTTTCTCACCAACAAATCCCTGAGCCTCCCCCAGCAGAGACGTCCGGCATTGGGGAAAGGAGGAGAAACTCGGAAGACCAGAACGCTGTCCCTGGCACGCCACCCCGGATACCGCCACATCCGATTTCCATTGCCTCGGCGCCTCGCCCCGAGGGAACGACGCGCAGGCCGCCAAGCAAGATCCTCAAATCGAGTAGCCCGGTGGAGGGCTCCCCGCATCGTACACCAGCGGGCTTCCAATCATCGTGACGCTGAAGCGCGAATCCTCGGACCCGAGCACAAGGGAAGGTTCCCCCTAGGTCTTTGGTCGTAAACTGAATCTCCTGTGGGAAGACTGGCCAGGAGCACGGACCAGCGACTACAATCGTTCGTGGCGGGAAGGCTTCGCCGAAGCGCCTGGTTCGTCCTCAACCGTGCCTCCGGTCCCGCCTGGTTCCCCCTCGTGCTCCGTGCCCCTCTGTCCCTCTTCAACAGGTGCCACCATGCGCTGGACGAGCTGCCTCGCCTCCATCACCCTCCTCCTGGGAATTGGCTCGCTGGCTTGCGCCGCGGACCCTGTGAAGCACCGCATCCTGTTCGCGGAGTATGGCAAGGGCCCCAACCGGCTCGTGGAGGTGGACCCCGAGGGCAAAGTAGCCTGGGAGTACAAACTTCCCAGCCTGGCGGTCATCTTTCAGGTCTTGCCAGGCGGTAACATCCTGTACGCCCACGGTGGCAATCCCACCGGCGTGACCGAGATCAATCGGGACAAGAAAGTCGTGTGGAGCTACACCAGCAAGTGCCCTCAGGTGCTCGGTTGTGAACGCTTGCCTGGCGGGAATACCCTGATCGCCGAACAGGGGCCTTGCCAGGCAGTCGAGGTGGATCCATCCGGCAAGGTCGTGCGCATCACCCCTCTGACCACGACCGAAAAGGGATACCACCTCCAGGTGCGCAACGTCCACAAACTCGCCAATGGCAACATCCTGGCCGGACATGAGGGCGAAGGGGCCATCCGCGAGGTGAACCCCATGGGCAAGGTCGTCTGGGAATATACGAAGGTCGAGAATGCCGGAGAAGCGTTGCGGCTGCGGAATGGCAACACACTGATTGCCTGCGGGACTCAGAAACGTGTGATCGAGGTTACGCCTGCCGGGAAGGTGGTCTGGGAGTTTGGGTCCCAGGATGCCCCAGAACTAAACCTGACGTGGATCTCCAGTCTCCAGGTACTCCCCAACGGGAATTACGTGGTCGGGAATTTCCTCCGTGGGCAAGAGGGCAAGGGGGCTCACGCTTTTGAGGTGACCCGCGACAAGAAAGTTGTCTGGACCTTCAAGGACCATCGCCTGGCTCGCTCGATCACCACGGTACGTGTCCTGGGTGATCGCTGAGGAAGGAGGGGGTGACGGGGAACCAGCGCCGCTCTCTCCTCCTGTTTCGTGAATTCCCCGGTTCCACCGGGAGGGGCATGATCTGGCACACCAGCCAAGCAACGAGGCTCGCTGCTCCAAAGTGTCTGGGCTCAACTTTCCCACCCTCCGTGCGAGGCAAGGCATGACCCACCCGACCGTCGGCCAGACTCCGTATCGCTTTCAGCCCGATCCCACCTGGGATCACTTTCCAGGCGACGGTCCGCTCGGCGAGGCGGTGGGCGTTGCCTGTGACAGCCAGCAGCGCGTGTTCGTCTTTCTCCGCTCCCCCATCCCGGTGCGTGTCTACGAACCCGGCGGCACCCTGATGGCGAGTTGGGGGGAGGGATTGTTCACCCGACCCCACGGAATCACCATTGGGCCGGATGACATCGTCTACTGCACCGATGATTGTGGTCATGCGGTCCATGCCTTCACGACTGAGGGGCGGTTACTCTTCACCCTCGGCACCCCCGGGAAGCCCAGCGCGACCGGAGCGACCAGCATCGACTACCGCACCATTCGCCACGCCGGCCCGCCCTTCTGCTATCCAACCAACCTGGCTGTCGCGCCCAATGGCGAACTGTTTGTCGCCGACGGGTATGGCAACGCGCGTATTCACCGCTTTTCGCCAGAGGGGCGTTTGCTTCACTCCTGGGGCGAACCGGGCGAGGGGCCAGGGCAGTTCCACGTCCCGCATGGAATCGCCGTCGATGCAGATGGCACCGTGGTCGTCGCGGACCGTGAGAACTCCCGCCTGCAACTGTTCACCGCAGAGGGCATCCATCGCGGCGACTGGACCGACGTGGCGCGCCCTTGCGAGGTGTTCATCGACCGGGAACGAGGGCTGTTTTACGTCGCTGAACTGGGTTTCCGCGCGGGCCGCTGGCCAGGCACTGGTTCGCACACCCTGGGCCAACCTCTCGGTCGGGTCTCCCTTTTCGCTCGGAGTGGCAAGCTGCTGGCACGCTGGGGCGGCGAGGGCGATCCCTGCGCGCCAGGGGACTTCTTCGCTCCGCATGACATCTGGGTGGATGCACGAGGCGATCTGTACGTGGCCGAGGTGGCCCTCTCGGGCGGCGGACGCGCGGGCCTTGTTCCTGAGTCGTGCCACTCACTCCAGAAGTTCATCCACGTACCGGAGCAGCTGTCATGAAGATGTCTCACGAAGAACTGCGCGACCATGTCACCAGAATCTTCCAGGCGGCGGGGTGCGACCAGAGCGAGGCAGCGCGCATCGCGCGCCGTTTGGTCGAGGCGAACCTCGTGGGACACGATTCGCACGGCGTTATCCGCGTTCCCACCTACATCCAGTGGTTGAAAGAAGGCAAGGTTCTCGCCGGGCAATCGCTTCAGGTCGTCTTTGAGAACGAGGTGATCGCCGTGGTCGACGGGCAGTTTGGCTTCGGGCAGACCATCGGGGAACAAGCCATGCGCCTGGGGATCGAGAAAGCGCGTCGGCACGGGGTCGCCGTGGTCGCACTGCGGAACTCGGGGCATCTGGGGCGGATTGGCGATTGGCCACAGATGGCCGTGGAGGCAGGGAACCTATCGCTCCACTTCGTCAACACCACCGGGGCCGGGATCCTGGTTGCTCCTTTTGGAGGGATCGAACGCCGACTCTCCGCCAACCCCATCGCTGCTGGCATCCCGGTCAAGGGCAGTTCGCCGATGATTCTCGACATGTCCGCCTGCACCATCGCCGAGGGGAAGATTCGCGTGGCCCTGAACAAGGGGGGGCCGGTGCCGGAAGGATGCCTCATCGACTCCAAAGGCCACCCGACCACCGACCCACGCGTGTTCTACGCCGATCCTCCTGGGGCGATCCTGTCCATCGCCGGGCACAAGGGCTACGGACTGGCGATGCTCTGCGAGGTCCTGGCTGGAGCACTCACCGGGGGCGGGTGCAGCAACCCGGTCAACGCGGGTCGAGTCGTCAACAGCATGCTCTCCATTATCCTGGATGGGTCGTTCTTCGTGTCCGAACCCGCTTTTGCCGCCGAGATCTCCCGCTTTGTCGCCTGGGTGAAAAGCTCAGCGAAGACAGTCCCTGGCGGCGAGATACTCATGCCGGGGGAGATTGAGGAGCGCACCAGGGAACGCCGACTGCGCGAAGGGATCGAACTCGATGCGACGACCTGGGCGCAGATCGAGGCAACGGCACAAAGCGTGGGCGTGATACCAAAGAACTGACGCGAACTCCGCTTCTCCGGCCTGGGCCCCTGGCGCACCAGGCGCCGCTCGATGCGCATCTGGTTCCTGCCCATGAACACCCCGTGGCTCCTCAATCACCGTTGGAGCCTACCCCGAAAGTGTGGAAACCGAAAGCATGACCAGGATTCCTGAGCAACGACATATCGGTGTCCTCGGACTGGGGTTGATGGGAACGGCCATCGTCGAACGGCTGCTGGAACACGCTTACATTCCCCATGTGTGGAATCGAACGCGTGACCGGGCCGAACCGCTCCTCGCCCGAGGAGCGCTCTGGAGCGATCATCCGCTCGCGGATTGTGACCGGGTCCTGATCAGCCTTTACTCCAGCGCGGTAGTGACGGAGGTGTTAACTCCATTCCAGGAGAGTATTCGCGTCGGCCAGATTCTCATCGACACCACGACGGGGGCCCCTGAAGACAGCATCCTGTGGGCGAATCGCCTCCGGGAACGTGGAGCGAGCTAT
Source organism: Planctomycetota bacterium (assembly GCA_029777335.1). Taxonomy (GTDB): domain Bacteria; phylum Planctomycetota; class Planctomycetia; order Gemmatales; family Gemmataceae; genus JAKOSN01. The sequence goes on along the minus strand of JAKOSN010000038.1, from coordinate 2,422 downwards.
CTCGATGCACCGATTTCTGGATCGAGCGAACAAACCAGACGCGGTGAAGCCACGGTCCTGGTAAGCGGGGACCAGGCTGCATTCTCGGCATGTCAGGACCTCTGGCCCATTCTGGGAAGAAATGTCTACTACGTGGGAGCTTCGGGGTGTGCGGCCCGGATGAAACTGGTGACTAACCTGGTCCTGGGGCTGAATCGGGCTGCCCTGGCGGAGGGATTGTTGCTCGCCGAGGCATTCGGGTTCGATCTGGCCTCCACCTTGCGTGTGCTTCAGGGAAGTGCGGCCTACTCGCGACAAATGGACACCAAGGGACCGAAGATGATCGCGAAGGATTTCTCGCCACAGGCCAAGCTGTCCCAGCATCTCAAGGATGTTCGACTGATCCTGGACGCAGCGAAGGCGAATGGCCTCGCGCTGGCGCTGGCCGACACCCATCGGCAACTCCTCGAACGCGCCGAGTCGCTGGGATTGGGGGAACTCGATAACAGTGCGATCATTGAGGCGATGCGGAGTCGCCAGGCATGAGCGTGGCACCACTCTCTCGCTCGGCCCGAAGCGCCGTGTTGGCGGCCGCCTGTCTTGGGCTGCTCTTTGACGGCGTTGAGCTGGGATTGATGCCGGTGGCGTCGCTTTCCGTCTCGAAAAGTTTGCTTGGAGACGCCTACACTCCCGTGATTGGAGGGGATTGGTTTGCTCGTTTCACCGCGTCGTTGATGCTGGGCGCAGCCCTCGGCGGGATTGTCCTGGGCAACCTGGGCGATCGGGTTGGGCGCACCCGAGCCATGGGCCTCAGCATGTTGTTCTACTCGCTCTTTGCCGCGTCGGGAGCCTGGGCGCGCACGCAGGAACAAATGCTTGTGTTGCGGTTCCTGGTTGGCTTGGGAGTGGGAGGGATGTGGCCCAACGGCATGGCTCTGGTTGCCGAATGCTGGCCCGCGGCCTCGCGCCCCGTGGTTTCGGGGGTCATGAGCGCCAGCTTGAATGCTGGCATCCTCTTGTTATCGCAGCTGGCTCGCCTCTGGCCAATCACTCCCGATTCGTGGCGGTGGTTGTTCCTGCTCGCGGGCATTCCTGCGGCCCTGGGGGTTGTTGTCCTGGTGTGCCTGCCCGAGTCGCCTTTGTGGTTGGCCAGCCGGCACAAGGCAACACGTCCCCCACCCCCTATCCGTGAACTCTTCCAGGCAGACCTTCTTCGGATCACCCTGTTAGCGAGCGTCGTGGCATCGATTCCGCTGGTGGGGGCGTGGTCGGCCAGCAAGTGGATGATTCCCTGGGCGGATAAAAGTGCGGGAACGATCGACGCGAGCTACAAGGCGGCCACCCAGGGTTGGTGGGCGCTGGGCGCCACGCTGGGGAGCTTCGCCGGAGCGCAGGTTGCCAGCTGGCTTGGTCGTCGCCTGAGTTACCTGTTGATTAGCGTGGCCACGACCTTCTTGACTCTCGCGCTCTTCCAGTTCAGCGCCCCTTTGGAAGCAATGTTTCATCCGCTTGTTCTTGCGCAGGGGTTTGTGGCGACGCTCTTCTTCGGCTGGTTGGCGGTGTTTCTCCCGGAGTTCTTTCCTGCGCGCGTTCGTGCCTCAGGCTGTGGGTTGGCGTACAATGCTGGTCGCTTTGCAACTGCCGCCGGGGTGTTGTTGGCGGGTGGGCTGTTTGCTTTGCTGGGCGGAGACTATCCTCGCGTGGGCGCCCTCTGCTCGCTGATTTACGGGTTGGGAATCGGCGCGTTCTGGTTCATTCCCAACCGTTCACCCGTGAGTCTCGAAGAGGGCTCTCCATGAGTTGATCGGCGTCGCGTTTCCTTTCACTTCGACGTTGGTCGCGTCGCACAGAGCTTCTTCATGGCGTTCCCCATCGCCTCGCCAATCAGATAATAGGTTTCGGCGTTGGTGTTCCAATGAAACGCCTGACCCGTCGGCGAATCGTTCTTGTCCCGCCAGAACGCCTTCGTCCCCACGAAGGCAACGGTTCCCTGGAACTCCTTGTATTCCGCCACCGCGGCCTGGGCCTTCATCAGGGACAGCGCACGAGGGTGTTTCTCTCCAGGTCCGCTCATCCCGGTTTCGGCAATGACGAAAGGCAGATCCTTCACCCCCAGATCCTTGCGGATGTCGCGGATGAAGTTGGCCATGTTCTTCTCGTATTCGTCGTTGAAGGCCTGGTTGACGCGATCGTTCCACCCCTGGTGCCAGGCGAACCCAGCGATCTCGGGCTTTCGGCCTGCCAGTTCAGGAAAGTGCTTCTTCAGATCCCCAAGAATACTCCTCGTCTGCTGAACGATTTCCTTGTAGTACGGCCCCACCTCGCCTCCCGAACTTGGCGGCCGGAAGTCCCGGGCCAGACTCTTGCCGCCCCAGGCCAGTTTGATCAGCAGCACGGGTTCCTCGAAGGCGTCGCCAACGACCTGGCCGAAGCCCAGTTCCGG
>JAKOSN010000216.1 GCA_029777335.1 Planctomycetota bacterium | reverse complement strand
GTGAATGCCCGCCTCATGCGCAAAGGCGTTCGCCCCCACAATGGCCTTGTTGACCTGCACAGCCAGCCCGGTATAGTTGGAAACCATGCGGCTGGTGGGATAGATCTCGTTGGTCTGGATGTTGGTGGTGCAACCAAAGTACTGGCCGCGCGTATACAGGGCCATGACCACTTCTTCCAGCGCCGCGTTTCCGGCGCGCTCGCCCAAACCGTTGATGGTGCATTCCACCTGCCGCGCGCCCTCCAACACCCCCGCCAGGCTGTTGGCCGTCGCCATGCCCAGGTCGTTGTGGCAATGTACCGAGATAATGGCCCGCTCGATCCCCGGCGTGTTCTGGCGAATACCGCGAATCAACGCGCCAAACTCCTGCGGGGTGGTATAGCCCACCGTGTCGGGGATGTTCAGGGTAGTCGCCCCGGCCTCAATCGCCACGGCCAGCACCTGATACAGGAACTCGGGGTCCGAGCGGCCCGCGTCCTCCGGGGAGAACTCGACATCCTCACACAGCGAGCGGGCATAACTGACCATCTCCCGCGTGCGCTCCAATACCTGCTCGCGGGTCATGCGCAGCTTGTGCTGCATATGAATGTCGGAAGTGGCGATAAAAGTGTGGATGCGCTTCTTCTCCGCGTCCCGCACCGCCTCCCAGGCCGCGTCGATGTCTCCCTTCACGCAACGCGCCAGCCCGCAGATCGTAGGGCCGCTCACCTGCCGCGCAATCTGCCGCACCGCCTCCAGATCGCCCGGCGAAGAAGCCGGAAAGCCCGCCTCGATCACGTCCACCCCCAGGCGGGCCAACTGCCTGGCAATCGTCAGCTTTTCGTCGGCATTCAATGTTGCCCCTGGAGATTGCTCCCCATCGCGCAACGTTGTGTCAAAGATCAAAACCTTGTCCATGAAACCATCCTCCTGGTTCATCGTTTATGTTTCGTTTCACACAACGCAGGGCAGATCAATCTTGGAGCTAGCGGACTTCCCGACCTTTGGCGCTACTGCCCACAGCGACGCCGGTCTCCTGTTGGGAAGCCCGCCTTAGAAGCGGCAGCTCCAGACTGTCCAGGAGGGCCTGAAAACTCGCCTCGATAATATTGACCGAGGAACCCACGGTAGTCCAGGAATGCTCGCCGTCGCTGGCGTCCACCAGCACGCGCGTCTGGGCTGCCGTGGCCGATTGTTCGTCCAGGATACGCACTTTGTAGTCTGTCAACTGGATACGGTCCAGCTCCGGGTAAAAAGGCAATAGAGCTTTGCGCAGGGCCTTGTCCAGAGCATGTACTGGGCCGAGACCTTCGGCGGCGGTATGCATCACTACGCCATCCACCCGCACCTTGACCATCGCCTCGGCCAGCATGTCCTTATCTGCGCGTTTCTCCACCAATACGATGAAATCCAGCACGTCGAAGGGCGGTTGATAGCCGGGGCGAGTGCGTCGCACCAGGATTTCAAAGGAGCCATCCGCTCCCTCGAACTGGAACCCCTGGCTCTCCAGTTGCTTGACCCGCTCGGTAATCGCCCGCACTTCGGCGTCATCCAGGGTGAAATCGAGCGATAGCTCCTGCAGCTTGTGGGTGATGTTGCCGCGCCCCGAAAGCTCAG